>CAKQXG010000017.1 GCA_934281515.1 uncultured Clostridia bacterium
ATAACGGCTTGGTCAAGATTTTCTTGTACTTTCTTTATTGCTGCATCCAAGTCTTCGTCTGCTTTCTTGCAATCTGCTCTCAAATCGGCAATGCTTTGCTTAAGATTTGAGTTTATTGTTGTCATTTCAGACTTGATTGCGCTGTCTGCTTGAGCATATGCTGTTTTTACCGCATCGATTTCGTTTGTCAGGTCGGCTTTGTTGTCGGCAATGCTCTTGTTTAAGTCAATAACGGCTTGGTCAAGATTTTCTTGTACTTTCTTTATTGCTGCATCCAAGTCTTCGTCTGCTTTCTTGCAATCTGCCCTCAAATCGGCAATGCTTTGTGTAAGACTTGAGTTTATTGTTGCCATTTCAGACCTGATTGCACTGTCTGCTTGAGCATACGCTGTCTTGACTGCTTCAATTTCGTTTGTCAGGTCGGCTTTGTCGTCGGCAATGCTCTTGTTTAAGTCAATAACGGCTTGGTCAAGATTTGCCTGTACTTGCTTTATTGCCGCATCCAACTTTTTGTCGGCATTTTCACAATCTGTTCTCAAATCGGCAATACTTTGTGTAAGATTTGAGTTTATTGTTGTCATTTCAGACTTAAGTGCACTGTCTGCTTGAGCATATGCTGTCTTGACTGCATCAATTTCTTTTGCCAAGTCGTCTTTGTTTTTAGCAATGCTTTCGTTCAAGTCAGCTACCGCTTTGTCAAGGTTTGCCTGTACTTGCTTTATTGCCGCATCCAACTCTTTGTCGGCACTTTCACAGTCTGTTCTCAAATCGGCAATACTTTGTGTAAGATTTGAGTTTATTGTTGTCATTTCAGACTTAAGTGCACTGTCTGCTTGAGCATATGCTGTCTTGACTGCATCAATTTCTTTTGCCAAGTCGTCTTTGTTTTTAGCAATGCTTTCGTTCAAGTCAGCTACCGCTTTGTCAAGGTTTGCCTGTACTTGCTTTATTGCCGCATCCAACTCTTTGTCGGCACTTTCACAGTCTGTTCTCAAATCGGCAATACTTTGTGTAAGATTTGAGTTTATTGTTGTCATTTCAGACTTAAGTGCGCTGTCTGCTTGAGCATATGCTGTCTTGACTGCATCAATTTCGTTTGTCAGGTCGTCCTTGTTTTTAGCAATGCTTTTGTTCAAGTCGGCAACGGCTTTGTCAAGATTTTCTTGTACTTTCTTTATCTTGTCTTCAAGGTCGTTTTGCGCAGTATTCAACATCGCAGTCAGGCTGTCCACCGCAGTTTGCAACTCGGCATCCGTGGCATAGGTTTCGTCCAATGCGGCGATAGCGTCTTGCGCCGCCTTCAACTCCGCAGCAAGTTTTGTCAATCTTGCTTCAAAGTCTTTGTTATTGTCGTTAAGTGCATCTAACGCTGCTTTAAGTGCCGTTGTTTGCTCGTTAAGCTTGTCTATCTGTGCTTGCAGCGTGTCACCCTTGACGTACACTGCGTACAAGCGCACTTCGTCGCCGTCGTTTTCGGTCAAGCCGCTGACAATCGTCTGTCCGTCAGCAAACATGACCGTTTGCGCACCGGGCACGGTTGACCACCCCACAAAGGTGTACCCCGCAGGCACAACAATGCCAAGTTCGTCAGTCGCAAGACGTAGGTTAAACTCCACGCCGTACACAACGGCCTGACGTGCAATTTCGTCCTGTCCGTTGACATACACCACGGTGTAGCTGACGGGCGTCCATGCCGCATACAGGGTCATCGAGACAACGTTTTTGTCCCATGCGCCTGTATATGCAACGTTCATTTCGCCGTCAAAAATCATGTCACCTGCGCCGTTCGCCTGCGTGTAGTAACCTGCAAACTTGTAGCCGCCGCGCGTAGGAACGACAAGTCCGTCGGCAGACAGTTGCTCGCCGTAGCCAACGCTTGTAGGAGCATTGATCGTGCCGCCGTCGGAAACAAAACTTATTTTCGTCACCGTCTTTTGCCACACGGCGTACAGCGTAATCGTGTCGTTGTTGTCGGTGCGCAGGTCGGCAACTTCCGCTTCGTCGCCGTACATCACACTGCCCGTTGGGGTCAGCGCCCAGCCGACAAACGTCTCGCCCACCTTGGTAAATCCGTTAGCGGTCAACTTCTGTTTCGTACCGTAGCTAAACCGACTGTCGTCCATTGTGCCGTCGCCACCGTTGCCGTCGTACACCACGCTGTAGACGTTTGCCTCCCACACCGCGTACAACACGATGTCTGCATCCTCAAACTCAATAACACTGCCGCTGTTGTAATCGACATTGATTGCGTATTCGTTCGTCGACCAACCCTTAAATGTGTAGCCCGTGCGTGTGGGTTTTGTTGTGGATATCTCCGCTATATCGCCGCTTTCGTACGCGCCCTTGTCTGTAGGTGCGCCAACGCCGCCGTTTGCCGAGTACACAAGCGAAAACTTGTTACCGTCGGCAACAAGCACGTCGGTGTCACCCGTAACGACGAAACTGTACATGCCGTTGTCGTGCCGTACAAGCACACCGTTGATGTAAACCTTGGGATTGGATCCGTCAATGGCAAACTGCACTGTGTCGCCGTAGTCGTAGGTAGAACCAAGTCCGATTACGCTGTAGCCGTCGGCAACGGTTGTCGTCACGGTGTACTTTGCCTTGTTCCACACGGCATACAGCATCGCGTCGACGTCGGGCATAGTAAACTTGCCGCCTGCTACGTACTTAACTGCGCCGTCGGCACTGTCGCTCCAGCCTGCAAACACGTGTCCTTCCCGTTGCGGAACAACGTCCGTCACAACCACTTCTGTGCCTGCCGCAGGGTATGTTGCGCCGACAGTCTGTTCAAACTTGCCGCCGTTAGAGTCGTAAGTAAGCGACGGATTGTGCTTCCACACGGCGTACAGCGTTACAACAGCACTACCCATGGTAAATTCGTCGCCGGGCATGTACTTTGCCGTCGTTGCGTCGGCAGTGGTTGCCCAACCGACAAAGGTGTAGTCGGTGCGCGTAGGCACTGCGACGGGTAAAGTAATGGTTTCGTCCTCGTGCGCCTGCATCATTGCGGGTGCGCCCACACCGCCGTTGGCATCGAAGTTGATTGTGAAAACGGGCTTTTCCGCCCAAGCGGCGTACAGCACCACAATCTCGTCATCAACTGAGGCAATACCTGCGTTGTAGTCGACGTCGGCATTGTACATTGCCCAATTTTGATCATCGTACAGGTTCCAACCGACAAAGTTGTAGTTGGCGCGTACAATACCTAGCTTTTCCGCCGAGGGTAGCCGCATTTGTCCGTAGACAACGTTGTCCACTCTGCTCACGTAGTTGCCGTTGCTGTACAACTCGATAGTGTAGGTTATCGGGGTCCAGGCTGCGTACAACACTATGTCGTCAGCCACGGTGTAGGCGCATAGTCCCTTGCCGTCTTTGTCAAAGTACTGTTTGCCTTCGCCGCCCGACTGACTGTAGTAGCCTTCAAATATGTAGCCTTTGCGTTGCGGTACGCCTACGCTCGGCACACCTTGGTCGTAGGTTACAGATACGGGGTCGGCAAAACTGCCGCCTGCCGTGTCAAAGCCGATGTTGTATGTATTGGCTTTCCATACGGCGTACAGCGTTACGATGCCGCCGTCTGTAGCGATAAGGTTACGGACAATTTCGCCGTCCTTGTACACCACCGTGCCGCCGCTTGTCGTTGCCCAGCCGACAAACGTCCAACCTGTCAGTGCAAAGCCGTTGGCGGCAAGTGCGCCGTCGCTGTCGTAGGTATGCGTACTGTTACTTGTTGCACCGCTAATATTACCGCTTGCGCCGTCGGGTTTGTTGCCGTCGTATGTCACCGTGTAGGTGTTGGCTTGCCACACTGCGTACAGCATAACGCTGCCTTCGGTGGCAAGGTTAAGTATGCCCTTTTCGCCCGGCTTAAACTCGGCGGTCGTTGCACCCTTTGTGCGTGACCAACCCACAAACGTCCAACCTGTCAATGCAAAGCCGTTGCTTGCAGGACTGCTTGCAACGTCGTAGGTATGCGTTGTTTCTGTAGTCGCTCCCGTAACGGTGCCGCCGATTGCGCCGTCGGGCTTGTTGCCGTCGTACGTCACCTTGTAAGTGTTGGCTTGCCACACTGCGTACAATGTTACTTTGCCGTTGGCTGTAGAAGTAAGGTTTGTTACCGTTGCGCCGTCATTGTACACCACTTTGCCGTTTGTAGACGTTGCCCAGCCGACAAACGTCCAACCTGTCAATGTGTAACCGTTGGCGGTAAGCGCACCGTCACTGTTGTAGGTGTGCTTGCTGTCGCTTGTTTTACCGGCGAGAGTGCCGGTTGCCGTTGCAGGCTTGTTGCTGTCGTATGTTACGGTGTAGGTGTTGGCTGTCCAGGTTGCCGTCAACGTGATGTCGGCGGTATAGGCTGTCGCTCCAAGGGTAAGGCTTGTTACGGCAGGCGTTTTGCCGTTGACCAACCACCCTGCAAAGGTATATCCCGTTTTTGTGGGTTTGCTAATCGTTGTAGCCGTTCCGTAAGTATGCTTTGTCGGTTTAGGAGTGAGAGTTGCGCCGTCCAAGCCTTCGTAAGTGATAGTATACACGTTGGCTGTCCACGTCGGAGTCAGCTTAATGTTTTCCGCGTAGTCGGTTGCGCCGATAATCAGGTCTTTCTTGGCAGTTATTGCGCCGTTTACCCGCCACCCTGCAAAGGTGTAACCTGTCTTTGTGGGATTACCGACCGTGGTAGATTTTCCGAAAGTGTGCTTTGTCGGCTTGTTCGCCAGACTTACACCGGTCATATCTGTGTAAGTGATAGTATACACGTTGGCTGTCCAGGTGGCTTCCAACGTAATCTTGTCGGCGTACTCGGTTGCGCCCAGAGTAAGGCCTTTTTTGGCGGTGGTTGCGCCGTTGACCAGCCACCCTGCGAATGTGTAACCTTTCTTTGTGGGGTTGTTTATCGTGGTGTCCGTACCATAAATGTGCTGTGTCGGTTTCGGAGTGAGAGTCGCGCCGTCCATTCCCTTATACTCAATGTCGTATGCATTGGGCTCCCAGTTGGCGACAAGGTTGGTGCTTGCTCCTGTTACGGTAAATTGGGTTGTCGGATAAGTTTTTCCTTCATTATCCTTCCATCCCGCAAAAGTATATCCTACACGAGTAGGTAAACTTTTAATATCAACCTTAGTGGTACCGCTACTAACAGTATAGATGTCACTCAATGAACCTTTGGCTTTGTTATTTAAAAAGTATCCACCATAAACATTTAAAACAGACGTACCTCTCACGCATATTGCACCGCCGTTAGCATATTGCTTGGAGTCCGTCATAAGGTTAGCGCTGTTGTCGGTAAAAGTTCCGCTGTTGAGAGTCAACGTAGAGTCATAAACCCAAATTGCCCCGCCACCGCCATTTGCAGAGGAGTTATTTGCAAACTCACAGTTTGTGATTGTAGCATTAGATACATATTGAAGACCAATGGCTCCATTAGCCATCGAATTTTTTGAATATCCAATAGAAGAGTTGTTTATAAACTTACTGTTACTGATATCCACCGGTGTTGTATCAGACTTAGTGCCTAACATGTAAATTGCACCCATGTAATATCCCGAACATCCCTTAATGGTGCTTGCGTCAATGATGAGCGTACTACTATACATCTTTACAAAGCCACCGACAGTATTTTTTCTAATCGTTAAACAGTCTTGTACCGTGCAGTTTTTTACAGTAAGGGTTGCGCCGGGAGTGCCATTTTCAATCATTGGTTTTTCCGCCTGGATTTTATCACCGTCGACAGTGACGTTATCTAACGTAAAACTAGTAGCTATGTTGCCTGACTTTCCCGGCAAATTAAAATATGCCGATTCATTGCCGCGTTTGATTGTACCCCCACCGGAGATAGTGACTGACTTTGTTTCTGTAATGGTGACTTTACCGGTAATTGTCACCGTTACACCCGGATTGATCACATAACTACCGCTAAGACGTGTACCTTCGCCCCACGTAGTGTCTTTAGATATCGTCGCCGCATATGCAGTAGTCGGCTGAAAATCTACCAATACAGCCGAAAGGCACAACGCCAGGACGGCAAACATAACAACGTAAAGTTTTCTTTTCCGTATTGTCATAGTAACTCTCTCCTTTCCGCAAGGCAACGCACGCCCGACAACACAAGGTTGCGTCTGCGCATTGTCGGCAATACAAAACCGCATTGCTTTGTGCGAAGTATTACACGTATTTTATCACATAGAAATGCGCTCCGAAAGAATAATAGACCACCTGAAACAAACCTTAACAATTCTTGACAAATTTGCCACCGCAACAATACATTTGACTCTTGCGCGAAACGAGATTTTTGGGTATAATATACAAGTACTAAAAGGTTTCTCATTTCGCAAAATTGACAAAATTGCAAATTTGCGAAATGAAAACGACGTTTTGCCAAGTTTTGTTTGTGAAATTGCAAAAAAAATTGTGCGAAAGAGAATGACGTTTCGCAAAAATGAGATTTTGGTAAAAATGCGAAACGATACCCTGCGGAGAAAACAATGAACTACACTGTTTGCGGCAGAAAACTGCTTGTACTAGAAGACGACGAACGACTGAAACACGAAATTGTTACATATTTTACCCCCGACAACGTGGTGCTGACCGCATCGGACGTGGACGAGGCAGTGGAAATACTTACCGACAACGGCGACATTGACGCGGTTGTGCTGGACCTGATACTGAAAAGCAGTCTGGGAATGGACCTGTTTGGCGCGTTTCCCACTCTGCCGCCCGTGGTGATATTGTCGTCGCTTGACGGCGAGGATAACATGCTGGCAGGGCTGACATCGGGCGCGGCGGACTACGTTGTGAAGCCTTGCACAATGCGCCTGCTGGAAACGCACATCGCGTTGCGCCTGTTGCCCAAAACCGACGCCGAAGAGAAGTTTGGAGCGTTTTCCGTCAATGCCAACACGCGCACGGTAAAGTACCGCAATATGACGGTTGCGCTGACCCCGTCGGAATTTAACATACTGTTCTTTTTGGTAAAGCACCGCGGCAAGTACTACACCGCAGACGAAATATACGAAGAGATATGGTGTGCGCCAAGCCTGCACACCACCACGATACGGGCGCATTTGTCCTCGTTGCGGCGCAAACTGAAGGCGGCGTTGCCTGCGGCGGACATAATACGGACGGAGTTTAACAAAGGCTACTGCTTTACGGGGGACAACCTATGAAACGAACCATACGCAACCTTGCCGCACTGGGCGTGATGCTTGTACTGTGCGCCTCGATGGCATTGGGATTTGCCCGCGTGGAAGCAGGTTTTGCAAAGGAAACGCCTGTACGTATAAAGAATTTTGACGACATACCCGTCAATACGCTGTCGGTGTACGACGTGGACGGAGTGATGAAAATGACCGCCGTCAACTACCTGCCCGACGACTTTGCCGAGCTTAGCGAGACGGTGTCGGGTGCGGACAACGGCGCAAACCCTGCGCGGAGAGGCACCTACAGATTTGTAGTGGACACGCTGTCGGGCGAAGAGTGGAACGACGCAGACAAGTTGAAACCGCTGCTTAAATCCGACGGCAAATGGCACCTGACTATGTACATACCGCCGGTGTTTACCGCGTGCTGCGTGTACGTGCAACACCAGAACAAAAACTACGTAGGCACGATCGACCGCTACAACGTTGACTACTACACGTCGTTTTCCGCGCCGTCGGAGTACGACGACAGCGTGACCCACACCACCGCAACCGAGCCGCTGTTTGTGGACATACCGCTGTCTCCCGAAACGAAATACTCGCGCGAGTGCACTGTTACGATACACTACGAGTCGGACAACGACAACTTTGTAGGCATTGACGGCGTGTTGATAGGCGAGGACAGCGCGGTAAGGCAAATAGCCTCCGAGAGCCGCTCGCTGTTGCTTGCAGGTACGCTGATTGCGGCGGCAACGCTGTTGCTGTTTTTGTTTATCTGCGTGCTTAAACACTCGCTGACGTTCGGTCCGCAACTGTTGTTTGCCGCAAGTATTTGCGCGGCGTTGCTTGCAACATATATGCTGTTCGGGCATACAAGCGCACCCTACTTCTGGCTGGCGTTGCGTGGGTTTGCCGTGGGACTGGTCGTTGCGGCGTCCACGATGTACCTGCCGAGAAAGCTTGGCAAAGTACCCCTTGCATACGCGGCGTTTATCTTCGCCTTTGCCGCAAGCGTGCTAGCATTTGTAGTACCCTACTGCACAAGCGTTGCCGCACACAACGCCCTTAACACCATCTACACCGTTGCGGTGATTGTTTGCGGCGCAGTAGTGACGGTATTTACCGTGTGGGACGTGGCAAAAGGCAAGGCAGTCGGATTGCGGCTAAACAACGTCGCAGCCATTGTGTTGGCGATAGTAATGCTGTTTGTCGGGCAAAAAATAACCTTTGTGGGGTTGAACTCTGCATTCTGGCTGTGCCTGACCATGCTTGCGATAACCATTGTACTCGGCTTCCGCGAGTTTACCGTTGCAGAAATACGCAACAGATATCTGACCACCAACCTGGAACAGGAAGTTGCGGCGCAAACGCAAAGCCTGCAAACGTTGATCGCCGAGCGCGACAAAATTCTGCTGTACGTAAGCCACGACATGAAAAAGACCGTCATCGGCATGGGCGGCGCGTTGACCGACCTGCGGCAAAGCCTGACAGCACCCGAACTGACCGCCAAAGTGGACACTCTGCTACAACGCAACAACGAATTGACAAAGGACTTTGCCGACCTTGGCAAATACGGCAAGCAAAACTACGTGGCGGAGCAATCCGAAGTGCTGGACGTGTGCCTGACGATACGCAAAGTGACCGACGATCTGCGCCCCGACTGCGAGGCGAACGGAATTCTGCTTGCGGTAAACCTGCCCGACCGTTTGGACGTGTACGCCAAGCGCATTGCGTTGGAAAGCGTGATACTTAACCTTGTGCTTAACGCCATCGAACACGCATGTTGCACGAAACTGACGGTAAACGTTGCCAAACGCCACGACATGTGCAGGATAGAAATAATTGACAACGGCGTGGGCGTGACGACGGACAAAAACATCTTTGAGCCGTTTGTATCGGGCGACAATCGGCAAAACAACAGCGGACTGGGATTGTTTCTTGCAAGGACGGCGATTGAATCCATGCACGGCGAACTGACCTACGAACGCCGCGACAACGAAACGATATTCAGCGCGACTTTGCCGCTGGCTTAACCGATTTGTACAAAAAAAAGACGACAAGGCATACTCGCTTTGTCGTCTTTTTATATATTGCCCGAAACGTAAATACACCGCTTACTTGCCTTCAAAGATACGCTTTAAGGCGTTTAAGTCGGCTTTTGGCACACGATCTTCCGTCAACAGACCGTTTACTTCCTGCTGCACGTCGGTAAGTTGCGTGTAGCAGTAGCCTTGGAAATCGCACGAATACACGCCCTGCACAATGCCGCGAAGTTGCGACAGGAAGTCGTCCACGGTTGCCGCCGCACCGCTGTAACCCCAGGCGCCGTCCTTGGCGTCACACTGCATGGCGCGACCGCCGAACTCCGTCAACAGCACGGGTTCGCCCTGATAGTACTCGCCGTCGGCAAACAGCACAAAACCTTGCGGATGCATACCGTCGTAGCCGTTGTCGTACTTGGCAAAGTGGGCGGCAGTGCCACTGTCGTAGTCGTGCACGCCAAGTATGTCCGTCGGGTTGACCGTCTCGAAACCGTCGTTTGTGGACACCAACCGTTCGGGGTCTAATGCCTTGGTAAGGTAGTACAGACTGCGGGCAAAGTGCTGCTGTGCGCCGTCGGTGGTGATGTTGCGCACACCCCAACTTTCGTTGACTGGCACGTAGCACACGTTGCTTGTGCAGTTGCGCGCCGTAGCGACGATCTCCGCCCACTGCGTGGCAAGGTTGGTTGCCTCGCGTGCGTTGTAGCGGTAGGCGGAGGGCATCTCGCACCAGGTAAGAAAACCGAGTTCTTCGGCGTAGTAGCAGTAGTACGGATCTTCCGTCTTTTGGTGCTTGCGCGCGCCGTTGAAACCCATTGCCTTGGCAAGCTCGATGTCGGTTTTAAGCGCGGCGGCACTTGGCGGAGTGATACCGCTTTGTTTCCAGTAGCCTTGATCAAGCACCAGTCGTTGGTAGTATGGGCGACCGTTGAGACAAATTTTGCCGTGGTCGTCGACGGAAATCTTGCGCATGCCGAACCGAGTATGAGCAAGGTCGACAAGCGCGTCGCCTGCATACAGGGCGTAGTCCACATGCACAAGGCGCGGATGTTCGGGCGACCAGTCGTAGCCGTCGAAAGCCGTCAGCGGCAAACTGACGTGGTAGTCGGCGTGCTTGCCCGACAACATTATCGTTTGCTCGGCGACAACCTTGCCTTCAAACGTGGCGGTAAGGGTCAGTTTGTCGGCAATGCCCTTTGCAGTGGTAATCTCGCCGCAAAACGCCGTGTGGTCGTAGTCGGGGCGCAACAAGTAGTCGGCAATGTTGTCGGCGCCGACAAACTCCATCCATACGCTTTGCCAAATGCCGCTACCCGGCGTGTAGAAACAACTGAACGGTTTGCCTTCGCGCCAACTTTGCTTACCACGCGGATTGTCGTCGTCGAGCGAATCGAACACGCGCACCACCAACGTGTTTTGTGCGCCGAGATACTCGGTGACGTCGGCACAGAATGCGGCATATGCGCCTGTGTGCTGCGCCACGTGGTAACCGTTTATCCACACGTCGGCAACGTAGTCCACGCCGCCGAACCACAACAAGGCGCGCTTGTCGGCATTGGCTTGGTCAATTGCAAAAGTGCGCTTGTACCACAGCACGTCGTGCACGGATTGATCGTTGACGCCGCTTGCAGGGTACTGGTAGACAAAAGGTACGTTTATCGTGGATCGGAAGTCGACTGCACCCGTGTGATAGCCGTGCAGTTGTCCGTTGTTGTCGTCATCGAAGCAAAACTGCCACTGTCCGTTGAGACACAGCCAGTTATCCCGTCGGAATTGCGGACGGGGGTATTCGTTGCGAGTAATCATATTTTCTCCGTAATTTTGCGGTTTTGCCCGTTCGGGTAAAACCTTTTTTTGCCGCAAAATATTGTTTTTGCGGTCGGTCAAACAATCGATTTTGCCGTTTTTGTCGTCAAAAACTGCATACGTATCGATTTTTTAGTGATATTCTCAGATTTTACAAGCAATGGGTTTACGGTGATCGTAGCGGTACGTCGCAGTAAAACCGATGTCGCGCAACAGCGCAAGCGTTTGGGTGAACTTTTGCCCGATCCATTCGGCAACATGCGCGTCCGAACCGATTGTGACGAGCCGTCCGCCCTTGGTAAAATACCGTCGCAAAATGCTTTCGTCGGGCATAAGTATGCCACAACCGCCGTCGTACATGTTGGACGTGTTGACTTCGAGCGCAAGCACCTTTGCGACAATCAGGTCGAGTATTTCGTCGATTTGCCCGGCAAAGTCAGCACAATCCAACGCACGCCCGTATTTGCCGTTGATGTACCGCAACGGGCAAGTAAGGTGCGCCACCACGTCGCAAGGCAGTTCGGCAACGCTCTCGGCAAGGTCAACAAAGTACCGTCGCATGTAAGCGTGCAGCTTTGTCGTGTCCCATTCGGAAAAATCTATTGCGGAATACGGCTCCGTCGCGCCGTCAAAACGCACGGCATGCACTGAACGGACAACCACGTCAAAGTCGTGCGTGGCAAGCAATTGCTTGTCAACGTCCTTGTGCCACAAGCCTTCGCCGATCTCTACGCCGCTAATTACGACAAGCCTGTCACCGTAGGCGCGTTGCATGTCTTGCGCAAGAGCGACGGAACGTGCCGTACGGGCAAACACGTCGACATCGTGACAAAACTCGATGTCGGCATGGTCGGTAAAGGCAATGCCGCCCAATCCTGCGCCGATTGCCGCCATACAGGATTGTTCGAGCAGACAAACAGAGTCGTGCGAGCACAGCGTATGCGTATGCATGTCGCAAATTTTTGCTAACGTATCGGTTTTTTTGTACATTTTACCGCCTAAAAATCTATCTCCATGCCGTCGTATGACACAATCACGCCGTACGTCTTGCACGCGTCGATCATTTGGTCGTAAGCCTGACCGCCGTTGTGGGAAAAATGGTTGACAATCACCGTCGTGCCGTCGTCGGCAACGCCGATTTGTTTCATACGGGCAACCACCTTCAACACCGTACCAAAACTCATGTGATAGCTTACCAAATCGCCGCCGAGCGCAAGACAACCGGTACAGTCCAGCGTGACAAGGTCGTGTCGTCCCAGCGTTGCAAGCGTTTGCCATGTGGCGTCGGGGAAGTAGCCCGTATCGTGCCCGTAAAGCATACGCTTTGTGCCGTCGGCGACGGAATACAACAACGGCGAAGAACTTTGGTCATGGTCGGCTTGCATTGCCGTAACCGTATACTTGCCGCCGCATACGGTAAAGACGTCGCCTACGCCTACAAGCACCGCTTGCACTGCGCCGCGCATGTAGTCGGCATTGGCAACGGCACTAATTTTGTCGTAACCGCTTTGACCTGCGTAAAATGTCATCGGCACCGTGCGCCCGTGACAAAAGTCGGGGCGGTAGTTGCAGATTTCCTCGGTATACAAATGGTCACCGTGGCTATGCGTGATAAGGCAGTCGTTTATCCTGCCCATGTCGATGTTGTTTGCGACAACGTGCCACAAAGTGTCGGCGTTGAAGTCGATCAACAAATCGTCGTTGACAAGTGCCTGACTGCGTGAGCGAATATTTCTGCCACCTGCGTTACGCGCGTATTTGCACACGTCGCAATGGCAGGAAATTGCCGGCACGCTTTCAGCCGCAGCCGTGCCCAAAAACTTGATTTTCATAAAATTACCCTAGTCGACCGATATATCGAATGCAAATTCGATGTGCTTTTCGGTGATTTTGTACCGTTGTTCCAACTTCGGTCCGCACGCCGCGCTACCCACGCCGCATTGACGGTAGTCGACGTTGAAGTACCACTTGTCCTCGTGCAACACCTCAAAGCGATGTTTGTAGTCGATACGCTCGTCGTAGTCGCGTATACTAAACTCGATGTCGCGTTGGCTTTGTATTGTCAGGCTTTGTCCGCCGCCCGACAACCTGACCATGCGAACGTTACAGCGGTTGCCGTTTTCCTGCGGACGAACATAATCGTAGCCGAGTTCGGCAATCGGCGCAGTAAACAACCCGACGTGAGACAGGTTGCGTTTGTCGCAATAGCACTCGTATGGTCCGCGACCGAAGTAAGTCGCAGCGTCGTAAGTTTTGGGCAAGGTAAATGTCAGCCCGAAGCGCGGAATATCGTCAAGATGTTCGTCGATGTCGGCAGCAACCGACACATTGACTCCGTTTGCGCCGAAAGTGTAGCGCAACGTGACTTCGGCAAGGGGAACACGACTGTCGTACACCACCGCAACATGCGCAGTGGCAGTGTTTTTGTCAAATTCCACCGAGCGTGCAAAACAATACGCCCGATCAAGGAAGTTTTGCCGCCACTTGTCGCGTTGCATGTCGTTGTCCGTCGGCGCGCGCCACATATTGATACGCGTTTGCGGCAAGATGTAGTTTTTGCCGCCGTAAGTCAGCGACTTCAACATTCCGTTGTCGTCCAACTTGCAGTCGTAGTCGACAACGGCTGTATCCGCCCGCGTGTAATTGTCCGACAACACCGCTTGTTTGACGTTGTGTATGCCGTAAATGCTGTCGGTAAATACAAAATTTACACATACGTATGCATTTTTTGCCGACACGGGCACATCGATTTGCTTGCGCATACGCGGCGCAATGTCGCTTATGTCAATGTCAAAAGCGTTTGTTTCCACGCCGTTTTCCGTTACGACGCACCGGCAAACAAAGTTGTCAAGAGTAGTAAAGTCGTTGCGGTTGACGACAAAAAACTTGCCGTCCTCGTACTGTACGTCACAAGGGGAGTACGCTTCGGCAACCTCGAGCAACGAAGAGTGCACGCTGCTGCGGTCTAGTTCCACAAGCCCGTCCACGCAGAAGTTGCCGTCGTTCAGTTTGTCGCCGAAATCGCCGCCGTAGTAGTCGCGACCGTCTTTCTGCACGCCGTGGTTGCACCACTCCCACACAAAGCCGCCGCAACAATCATCGTGTGCATAGATAAAGTCCCAATACGCCTTAACATCGCCACACGAGTTGCCCATTGCATGGGTATATTCGCACAAAATAAACGGCACGGCAGGTTGGTGCTCCGAGATGTACCGCACAAAGTCGACCGACGGATACATGCGACTGTTTATGTCGGGCAAGGAATGCGGACGATCCTTGTTTTGCTCGGTGATGACATACCACCCTTCGTAATGCACAAGACGAGTGGGGTCGAGCGACTTCAAATAAGTGATGGTGTCCACAAGATTGTTGGTGTTGCCGGGGTGCGAAACAAGGTCTTCGCCCATCACCGCGCCGTCCTCGGCAATCCAACCCGTTTCGTTGCCAAGCGACCAGATGACAACCGACGGATGGTTTTTATCGCGCTCGACCATACGGTATTGACGATGCAACATCTGCTCGCGGAACATCTCCATATCCACAATTCCGTTGTATTTGTCCCACTCGTATCCGCAGTAACGCGCGGTTGCGCCGTGACTTTCGATGTCGGCTTCTTCCAGAACGTAAATGCCGTACTTGTCGCAAAGTCCGGTAAACAGCGGATGCGGCGGATAGTGACTCGTGCGCACGGCATTGACGTTGTGTTTCTTCATTAACATTATGTCACGCACCATGTCGTCGACAGTTTCCACATATCCGTTTGTCGTCATGCTGTGGCGATTGACGCCCTTAAACTTGACAGGTTTGCCGTTGATGCACAGTACGTTGCCGCGCTTGGATACCGTACGTATTCCCACATAGTCACGGATGTATTCGCCGTTGCAGGAAATGACGATTTTGTACAAGTTTAGCGTTTCGGCAGTCCACAAATCGGCATTTAACACCGTAAAGCGCACGTTAGTGCCGTTTTGCGTGTCCAACAGCGCGCCGTCCGCGTCGTACAGTTCCACCGTAGCGGGCGCGTCGAGAGCGACGTCAACAATACCGTCGGCGCCGTCAATATCCGTGGTCACCTTGTAATCGCGCAAGTGATTGTCGGGACGACGCAACACGTACACTTCGCGGAAAAGTCCGCTCATACGCAGTTTGTCCTGATCTTCCAGGTAGGACGCCGAGCACCACTTTGCCACGACAACCTTTATCTTGTTTGCGCCGATGGTAAGGCACGGCGTAATGTCAAACTCCGCCGAGCTGTGCGACACCGTTGAATAACCGACGAATTCGTCATTGACAAACAGATACAGACAACTGTCCGCGCCCTCGAAGTCGACGTAATACTTGCCGTCAAGACTGTCGACGTTGTAGATTGTCTCGTACACACCGCAAGGGTTATCCTTTAATATGTGCGGCGGACTGTACGGAAATGGGTAGCGCACGTTGGTGTACTGATGGCTGTCGTAGCCGAGTATCTGCCAACAGGACGGCACCTTGATTTCATCTGTCGGAGTGCAGGCAAACGCCTCGTCGGAGATTTTGTCAAAATAGGCAAATTTCCAATCGATAAGCAATGTAACCTGCGACGAAGCAAATTGGTCGTCCGCAAAATGTTTGTCGGCAAACGGCACATAAAAACTACGCGCAGGCAGTGCGTTGACTTGTGTTGTAAGCGTATTGTGGTAGTTGTATTTCATAATTTCAGTGCTTCTTTTATCGCTTGCTCAAACATGGCATAGCCGTGTTCGTTTGGGTGGACCTTGTCAAAATGGAAACAGTTCTGTTCGCTTGCGGCAATCTTGTCGTTCCAATCGATAAGCGTAACGCCAAGCGTTGCAGCCGTCGCCGAGGTCATAGCGTTGAAGTCGCACTCTTGCTTGTACATTTCGGCGTACTGTGGAGAGTGCACCACCTGCACAAGGTAAATTTCGGGCGAACCGAAGTACTTGCGCAATTTACCGACCATTTCTACATAGTTGTTGTACACCGTATTCAGTCCCGTGCCGCCGTGAATGTCGTTAAAGCCGAGATTCAGCACTACTTTTTTCGGTGCAAGCATATCCGAAGCGCCGTCAATCCAGTCCAGCCACTCGCAAAACTTGCTGCCGCCGATACCGATGTTGACGTAACCTTGCGGGAACACCTTACCGAACAAATTTACTCCGGCATAGTCGGCAACGTTGCCAAGCTCAAAATAACTGTCACCTACAAGCAATACTTCGGCGCGGTTATCTCGCCAAGGCGCAACGCGTTCTCGCACCCAATCAATAGCGAGATCGCTAGGCTCGGCAGACAGCTCCATACCAAGAGTGTAGCCTCTTAGTAATGTAGCGTAATCAAACTCGCCCTGCCACTCGCCGATCTTGTCAAAACCACTGAAAAATCCTTTTATAAAGTACTGCGGTTCACCGTCGTCATCTACAAAATACATGACTCCGTTGCCGTAGATCCAGTCGGTCTTGCGGTAATCGAATGCACCGACATACTTACTGTGGCGCAGGCCGCTGTGAATACTTTTTCTGCCCATGGTAGAGCGGCAAAAGTCCTGCTGACCGTAACCGATTTTGTTGAATGCTTCGCCGTCATAGTACAATTCGCCCACGTAAACAGAGCCCTCGACATACTTTACTGCGCCGAAACCGTGACACGGCACTCCCCTTAAAAACACGCCTTCGTCGGGAGCAAAATACCAGGCGCCCGGTCGGTTAGTTTTGTACTCGTCAAAAACGATGTAATTGTTGTGTTGATTGTTCATAATTTTTTTAAATTCTTGCGTATGTATTTCTTATCTGCGGAGACACGCCGTGTTTCGATTTTTGTCGGCATGTAGTGTTTTTACGCCAACTGAATCGATTCGGTGGCGTAAAAATATGTTCTGCCGAGAATACGCTATGCCCGACAAACGTCAACTTCAGATTGTCGGCATAGACGGCGTTTAAGGTTACTTATTTAGCACAAATTCAACCGTCTGCTTGTCGGTAATGTCGGCGACAAATTCCACCGTCAACAAGCGACTGTCGGGCGCATAGTTGCTGTCGGCAAGAGGAAACTCGCTCTTTTTGCGACTACGCAACATTGCTTTGGTGACAACGCCGTTGACCAGCACTTCTTTTATGTCGGCGCAGTCGCCCAGCAAGTGGTACTTGACCTTGATTTTGCGCGACTTGCAGGCATACTTACCCTTAAATTCGCCCTCGGTCGGGTCGATAGTCAACACAATCTTGTTGCCGTCGCAATGCAGGCTGTAACCCGTAGTGCGATACTCGCCTACCTTGTATGCCGTGGTGTTGCGGTCGTCCTCGTACACAAAGCCGCTGTCGGTGGCAGTTCTGCTCGGGAACACGTCCACTGTCAGTTTGTCCCACTTCTGCACCTTGGTGTTGTGCGCGTTGCGTGCCGTAATCACTGCGCCGCCCATACGAACAAACACAGGCAGTTGCGTTACGTCGTCCGTCTTGACGCGAATTGTTTTGCCTCCGTCATACGCCTTGCCCGTAAACAGGTTCATCCAACGACCTTCGGGCAGATACACCGATTTGTTGTCCGCGTCGGCTTGCTCGATGTAGTGCAATGCACACGCTGCTTCGCCTCCGCCTTGAAAGTACTCTATTTGCACTTTGTACATTGTGTTTGCAGTCAGTTTGCACACTTCGTTCTTTGTCGCCGCATGACACGACCAATCGTCCACGCACAGTTTGCCGTCAATCCACACGCGCACACCATCGTCGGCTTCCACAATCAAGGCGATGTCCTTCTTGGGGCAAACGGTGGTTTCCAACCTGGCGGAGTAGTCATACACGGGCACGCCTGTTTCCGGCGAAGTATGGTTGCAATACATATTGACGGCAAAATACTGCGCCTTGGCAATGGGTTCGCCGTCAAGTTCCCTACCGTTGTAATAGGTAACGTCAACAGGTGTAGCGTAGAAGCTTTGCGGCACCTTGAACAATTCGCCTCCAAACACGGGCGCAACAAGAAGATTGGCACCAATCATATATTGCGTTTTGCATGCAAGTGCCTTCTTGTCATTGGGATAGTTCCAGCCAAGTCCGCGACAAATCGGACTGCCGTCACGATAGGATTTGTATGCTTCGGTGTACAACAGCGGCAACAGCCGATAGCGCAGGTTGATGTAATCGCGCACGGTATCTTCCACCGCTTTATCGTTGTATGCCCACGGCTCACGAAAACGTTGTACGCAGATGTTACAGTGGGGACGAAGCACGGTAGACAGTGCACCAAACTCCATCCAACGCAAGTAAACATCTTTGTCGGGATTACCAATGTGACCGCCGCAATCGGGATGTACGTAAGGCAAGCAATTGTCGCCACACTTTACCATATCTATGACTGCGTCAAAGATATCCTGGTTGGACGATCCGATGTCGCCTGTCCACTGTATAGAATAACGGTGACTTGCGCTGTTGCCTATACCGACATACAAGCCGTTGTTTATGTTGTCGACGTTTGCCATAATGTCAGCGCGACGGTAGACAACATTGTTTTTTGCTTGACGTTGCCGAACATGCTTGGTAATATCACTAAAAACATGCATGCCCCACGTTTCGGGAGCAATACCCTTTACAGGCGAAACAAGCTTGGTATGCCAGTTGCGGTCGTACCACCATGTGTCAAGACCATTTTCAAGATGCTCGGCAAGGTGCATGACACGATACTCCACTTCCTTGGGATCAATGCAACTTGTACAACCGTCTTGCGGTTCAGGGTGATCGTTAAACATCACGTCAACGCCATGGTCGTGCGCAAAACGGAAGTAGCCCGACATATTAGGAAACAACACCTCATCTACCTCGTATCCGATACCGCGATCACTTGCCTTGCGCCAGTCGGTGTCGATAACAATGTTATCTAACGGTATATCGTGCGCCTCGTAATCGAGTATCATTTGTTCGGCTTGTTGTTGATTGTACTTGTAGTAACGGCTGTTCCAACTGCCTAGCGTAGCAAGACGAACAAGCTCGGGACGTCCGGTCAACTCTACATACAACCTACGTAGCTTTGCCGCGTTGCTACGACACACAAGCAAGTACACGTCGCAAGCGTTGTCGTCGATAACGTAGCCGTTGTTATTTTCCCCGTTGGGTTGGTAACCTCCGTCGGGCAATACCACGCGCGGATTGTCGGCAAGCGCAAACACTTCGGGCGTTTTGTCAAGCGCGGGAAGTTCACCGCTGTTACGCAAAAATTTGTATACGTATGAGATTTTTCCGTCAACAAACACCTTAACGCCGACAAGGCTTTTGGCGTCGGTCGGCACAAATACCGTCACATCGCCACATTCCACGTATGTGCCGTCGGACTTAGCAACAATGTTGGCCTCCGCCCCTTCAAATGTGCTTTTGTTTGCGACAAGTAATGTGTCCTCGTCGCAAAAGACTCCTTTTTTGCCCACTTCGAGACGAACGATATCTTTACTTAAAAACTGTATCCTGATATTGTTTTGAATGTATTGTTTCATGATTTTCTCCGTTGGTTTTTCTTTTCGGTAAGCACTTTACAATGCGACGTAAACGACAAACCGTAACCGCCGACACATTGATATTTACCCACAAACACATATTACCAAATACCGACGAAATACACAAGCCTTTGCAACAAATTACTTACAAAATTGCCTTTCTGCCGCACTACGGCAGTACACCGCCTGTAAAAATACCAAAAACCTCCCGAAACGCAAAGAGGTTTTGGTTGTTGCTCGTTGTTCGGACTTGTACCCGACAAGTCCGAGCAGCCAGACGATATTGTTTACGATACTTCTCGCCAACCGAATATTGTTTACTTCAAAATCGGGTGCAAAGCACTGCACCGGGCATTGTTTTTGTCAGAGAATTACTCCTTGCCGCCGCCGAAACTGATACCTTCGATAAAGTAGCGTTGGCAGAACAGGAATACAACTATAAGCGGCAACATCGACATCAGCGTAGTTGCGCAACGAAAAGCGTAGTCGCCGTCACTGCTTGCCGCATATTCGATAAGTTTTTGTATGGAAATTTGCAAATTCCACAATGTTTGTTCGTTTTGCAGATACAGCAATGCGCCTGTGTAGTTGTTGTAGCCGCCTACAAACCCGAAGATAAACTGCGCCACAAGAGCCGGTTTTGCAAGAGGAATGATGATGTTTCGGAATATCTGCCAAAAGCCCATACCATCGATTTTTGCCGCCTCGACAGTTTCACCGCCTATGCCGTCAATGTAGGGGCGCAAGAAGAACACCGTGCTTGCGTTGGCAAACATACCCGGTAACATGATGGGAAGTATTACTTTCCAACCTTCTGTCCAGCCGAGATTTTGGTAAAACAGGTATCCTACAAACGCAAATGCTCCAAGCGGCACAAACATCAGCGCAATGGTAAACATAAACAAATGGTTTTTTAACGGAAAATTCCACTTGCTGTAACAATATGCCACAAGCAGAGATTGCAACAGTCCCGACACCAGCGAGATAAGAGTCATCCACAGCATGTTGAAAAAGCCGCGGATTATCGTCGGAAATCCGTCCGTCTGCGCCGCAAATTGGTCGTCGAGAAACAAAGTGCGGTAACCGTCCAGCGAAAAGTGTTTTGGCCACCAGACATAACTGCTCGCTTCGGCGTAGTCGATGTCGGGCGTGAATGACGTTACTATGATTACGGCAAACGGGGCCATAATCCACAATGCGTACAATACAAGCACGGTATATACAATCACTCGACCTACCTTGACGGGCCTTTTGCGCTTAGGAAGTGCGCTCACGCTTATATCGTTCACGTTACACACCCTCCTCGGCAGTTGCCTTGTTTCGCGCACGAATAAAGAAAAATGAAACTCCGAACGTCACAAAGAACAATATCCAACTCATAACGGCAGCGTATTCCATTTCGCTTTGCTCCACGCCCTTGATGTAAATGTAGTAGTTTACCGTCAACGCAATGTTGTCAGGTCCCGCTACGCCCGTCCACTGTATGGGCGCAAGGATTAGCACCTGCTCGAACAACCCCAAGCCTTGGGTAATGCTCGCCAGTACCAGAAACAGCGTTACGGGTCTGATGCCCGGCAAAGTCACGTTCCAGAACTTGTGCCAACCGTTGGCGCCGTCCACGCTTGCCGCCTCGTACAACGACGGATTGACATTACGCAGCGCCGCCTTGTACATAACTATACCATATGCGGGCGCTTGCCACACAATGGTAATATATACCGCTATCATAAGCAGGTAAGGCTTTTCGATGTTGTCAAGCCAGCTGATATGCTGACCGAGTATTGCGTTGATTACGCCCAAGTCGGTGTCGAAAATCCACTTCCACATGATGGATACCGCAACACCGCTACAAATGTACGGAATAAAAAACAGTACCTGAAACGCCGTTTCGCCCTTGATCTTTTGATTGAGCAACACTGCGATAATCAGCGCGATTACCAACGTCAAAAACGGTGCGGTACCCATAATAAGGGTATTGCGCCACGCAAGCCAAAATTTGTCATCGTTAAATACGTTTTTGAAGTTTTCAAAGTTGTTCCAACGCATGGTATCTAACATGTTGGAATCCATGTCTGCAAACATTGCAACAAAGGATATCACAACAGGAAACGCGTTGAACGCAACGAAACTTGCAATC
Source organism: uncultured Clostridia bacterium (assembly GCA_934281515.1). Classification (GTDB taxonomy): domain Bacteria; phylum Bacillota; class Clostridia; order Christensenellales; family CAG-314; genus Fimimonas. The sequence continues at coordinate 21,598 of CAKQXG010000017.1, forward strand.
GGCACAAGCGCAATAGCCAAGCACAAGTAGTTGACGGGCTTCCACTTGCGCTTTTTAATCGTCGCCATACCTGCCCCGTTTGCAACGTGGGCGTTTGTCATCTTATACCTCTGATAACGCAATACATATTGTCAAGTGCCTTTACTGCGGCGGCATGGCACTCACTGTCGAACGCCGAGATGGTCATCAATCCGCGACGTACACGTTGATTGAATATATTTGCCCAATCGGTAACCCACTGACCGGACTCGAAATAGCCCCAGTCGCCGCGTTGAGCGTTTGCCGAGGCTACTGCAACGGCATACATATTTTTGTTGCTTTGCGCGTAGGCATAATTGTCGCTGAACAACACGTCCTTAGCGACAGGCGCTACTGTGCCTGCCTTGGCAATGTAAGTTTGTCCCTCGGTTGCAACCCAACTGATGAAGTCCCAAGCCGCTTGATACTTGTCGGGATTCGAGCATGCAGGAATTGCCAAGCCTTCGGAAATGCTTGCAGTTGCCTGCTTGCCGACAATCTTTGTACCGTTGACAACCTTCAACGCACCGGTGTACACTTCACCGTCGTAGGTTTCGCCGATAACTTTCAAGTACTCGTTGGCAAAGCCGTCCTTGCCTTCGTTTTGATAGGTGCTGCCGCCTTCGTACACGCGGTATTGTTCCGCAGGGCAGTAGTCTACATAACTAAACTCTTCCAAAGTAGACATCTTTCCGACAGACGTACGAGTCATCGCCGTTGTGCCGTTGGTAAGATTGTTTTCGGCATTACTCGTTTCGGGCGTAGCTACTCCGTAACCCTTACTGCCGGTGTCGACGTTTTTGTCGGTGCCTACTTGCAAAGCAATGTACTCGAACACCGCTTCGTACTGCGACGCGATTGCATACACCTTGTTTGCCGAAACAAGCGCAGTCATGTCGGCA
>CAKQXG010000018.1 GCA_934281515.1 uncultured Clostridia bacterium
CTTCCCCGACAGACAAACAGTAGTCTCTGTTGTGCCGTTCGATCTGCTGTCTTGTGTTAAACAGCAGTCTCTCGACGTCAACGTCGATGCCGTTTACTTCGCATAGTCGCACCATTTTGCCACAAATCGCCTGCCAGACAATTTCTTCGCGGCTTTTGCCATACAGATCCAACAAATCGGTCAATTTGTCATCTCCGAGAAACTCTCTGCCGACAGCAGACACAACTACAGGTCCGACGTTGTTGTCAACTATGTCTGCAACGTAATGCAGGTTTTCGGGCGTAACGCTTGTACCGCCAAACTTTACACAAATCATAGTTTATTGTATGCAAGCACAATATAAATAGAAAAGTGCAAAATATGTAGCAAACTCCGAAAAGCCGTCCGGCACAATCAAGTAAAAGTACAACAAAAAAGCAACCCTTGTAAAAGGTTGCTTTATCGCACTGAAATTGATTTTTGACAAATACGTAATGAAATGTTTATTGTATATCGTCCATTGCAATTTTTGCGTACACGCCATGCAAACGCTTTACATGCCTGCAACAAAGCCAATCAGCAATACAGCCATCAAGCCGCACACCAACGCCAGGCATAATAAGCCGAAATAATGCTTGAAGAAATGTCCTACTGCGCTTTGTTTGTTAGATTTCTTCATCTTCAATTATCCCCCAAATGTTGTCTTGTTCGCCTTCGTCGGTCAGTCGCATTGCACTGCCGATGATACGGCGAAGTTGGTCGGCGCCAAGGTAACGCTTGATTTTGCCGTCCTTCATTGCCGAAATAATACCCGTTTCCTCACTGACGACTATTGCTGTCAAATCGGGGTACGCCTCCGATACGCCGATTGCCGCGCGGTGGCGAGTACCGAACTCACGCGGAAGGTTGTTTTCCTGCGTAAGCGGCAAGTAGCACCCTGCGGAAACTACTTTGTTTGCCGAAATAATCACGGCACCGTCGTGCAAAGCTGTCTTGGGGAAGAAAATCGTTTCCAGCAAGTCGGCGGAAATCTCCGCGTCAAGCCGTATACCGCTTTCGATAATGGTACCGCTGATATTGTCGCATAGTACAATCAGTGCGCCCGTGTCGGTCTTGCTCAAGCGTTGGCATGCCTTGATGATCTCGTTGACTGATTGGTTAAGCTCATCCACGCTGACATTGGCAAGCGCACTTTCCGCATAATGTTTCTTCCAACTGAAGTGAAACACATCGTGCCTGAGGTCGTGGGCAAAAAACAAAATGCTTGCAAACATGCACACCACCAGTGTAAACCACACATAAAACGAAATATTGTCCACAGGCAGAAAACTAAGCCCGAACACCGCCGTCACGATGACCGCCAAAATGTAGGCAAACGGCATAAGCTTACGCTTTTTGCAATAGTAGAAAATTGTAAAATACACAATGGTTGCAAACAGCACCGTCAGCACACGTGCGACGATTTCGTCAATTGCACCGGTTGTGAAAAAATTTATGATGTATTGGACCATACTCGGTTTTACCTTACGTTTATTTGATGAACGCTCGTATTGCATGCCGCACGGCGCGACCAATCTCAACGAGCACAGCAAAGCGCATAGGATAGCGTAATTTGCTACGCTTTGCGGAAATTAACAACTTTATATTTATATAATACTACTTTTTGAAAAAAAAATAAAGTGAATACGGCAGAAAAAATGAACTATTTTTATCTTTGTGTAAACAAAAGGTGTGTTAAAGCACCTTTGCAACGCATATATTTAACGGTTATTCGTTGTTAAAGGAGTAAAAGCGATATGTCAATAAGAGTTTCCGTTGCAGGATATGGCAATCTCGGTAAAGCCTTGGTCAGGCAAATAAATGCCGACGAGCGGTTCAGTTTGCAATACGTATTCAGTCGCAGGGATATCGACCTGCCCTGCCGTCGTCCGTTTGAACAAGCCGCCGAGTTGAGCGAACAAACCGACGTGTTGTTGTCTGCACTGGGCAGCTACGAGGACATCGAACAAAACATGCGCCACTTTGCGCAATACGATACCGTCGATTGCTTTGACAGACATGACAAAATTGCCGAGTATCGCCGACTGTTAAACGAAGTCAAACCCGACAAGGTTTCTCTGTTTGCCGTCGGTTGGGATCCGGGGATATTGTCCGTGTCGCGCGGATTGTTTGGTATGCTCGGTCGCACGGCAACAACATGGGGGCGCGGGCAATCGATGGGACACGGCAATGCACTGCGTTCTATCTCCGGCGTGCTTGACGCGGTACAATTTACCTGTCCGCAACCCGGATGCGAACAGCGTTTCAGAGACGGACAAAACACCCCGAGACAGTTGACGAAACGTGTTTGTTACGTTGCCGCCGTCGAAAGCGACAGACAGGACATAGAACGTGCAATACGCACCATGCCGGACTACTTTGAGGGTTACGACACCGAGGTGCATTTCGTCGACAAATGCACGGTGAAGCAACTACGGACAGACTTGTCTCACTGCGGAACGGTGTTTGGCACTGGCGACGGGTGGAAAGGAAATACCACCATATCTATGACCGACAACGCCGAGTTTACCGCAAAAATTATGCTTGCCTGTACACTACGCATACCGCAATGCAAGGCGGATGGTTACAAAGGCGCATACAGCCTGTTTGATCTACCTTTGCGTTATTTTGTAGACGAATCAATGCTGTAACAGCTCGATTTAAAGAAATTCTGCATACTATTACTGTAATAGTATTCTTCAAAATTACAAAAACAAACATAATTGAGCCGTTTGGGCAGAATTTGACAAATAAAAGGGGAAAAGGACATCGATCAAAATCGACGTCCTTTTTGTCGTTTACCTATTTTATAATATCGAGTACGTAATCCCAGTAGGACTTTGCCTGTACGTCGCATTGCGCCACCAACTCTACCGTTGAAACGACGTTGCCGTTTTGCATTATGGTAGCTGTGCCCAATTTGTCGCCGCGTTTCACGGGAGCGCAAATTTGTTCGGGCAAATCTACAACCACTTCACAATCCGCGCTGCCTTTCTTGCCGAACATACACAGATTGCCTGCCGCGTCGACTTGTACTACGGTCTGCTTGCCACCCTTGATTGCAACGTTACCGACAGTCTGTCCTTGAGACAGGTAGCATTTATTTTCGTAATTGGCAAAAGCGTAGTTAAACATCTCCGACACTTCGCGAAAACGAGTTTTACTGTCACATGCACCCACGACCACGGCAATTACACGCATGCCGTTACGCTTTGCCGTTGCAGACAAACAGTGTCCTGCCTCTCCAGTAAAACCTGTCTTGCCGCCGTCGCATCCGTCGTAGAAACGAGCAAGACGATTGGTGTTGGTCATGCCCGTCACTCTGCCGCCGGGGTGAACGAAGTCTTCCGTCCATATGCGCGAGCACTTGAAGTACTGCGGATAGGTTACAAGTTTTCGCATCATTGTCGCGACGTCCGCCGCACAACTAAATTGACTGACTGCCGGTAATCCTGTACAGTTGCAAAAGTTTGTGTCCTCCATACCGAGTTCGTGCGCCTTGGCGTTCATTTTGTCGACAAATGCTTCGACGGTACCAGAGACATGTTCTGCCAGAGCAACGCAACTGTCGTTTGCGGAGCACACTATTACAGACTTAACAAGGTCATCCACCTTGTACATTCCGCCTGCCTGCAAATACACCTGACTGCCGCCCATGCTTGCCGCACGTTCGCTTACCTGCACTGTGTCCTGCATGCCGATCTTGCCTTGTTGCTCGGCCTCGTACACCAACAACAGGGTCATTATTTTTGTCATGCTTGCTATCGGGCGATGGTCGCGTTCGTTGTGCGCATACAGCACTTCGCCGCTTTCCGACACAAGTATTGCTTCCTTCGCCGTAACGGTTAACGGCTGCTCGGCTTGTGCCGACACTGCGCCTGCACTAAGAGTCAATGCAAGCAATAAACAAATAACAAATACTTTTTTCACGGTAAACCTCCCGTTTTTTGTTAGTATTTGTACGTGTCGCTCAAAATATACTCTCTCGGGTCATACGAGACGTTTTGACGGAATTTTGCTTACATTTATGGGCAATTTAGACTACTATGTCTAAAATAGTATTCTGCATTTTGACATTTTTCGGCATAGTTAAGCGATTTGAGAAAAACTTTTAACCAAATAAAAATCATTTTGCGAGTTTTAAAAGACGAATAGATTCTGTCAAAATACTTGAAAAACCGCCTTACGTATGTTACAATATACAAGTAAACAATCTTACTGTCAGGAGAAACATGATTACACTACTTGCAGGAGGTAACGTGTGGACGTTGCCGTTTGAGAACCAATTTTTGCTGTGGCTACAAAGTCTCGGTGGCAGATTCAGCCTTCTTTACTATGTGATGAATCTCTTTTCCTTTATGGGGGAAAGCGTTTTTATCGCCTTGCTGTTGATTGTAGTTTACTTTGCCGTTGACAAATACAAGGCAAGACAAATCTGCTTTACATTGTGTCCGTCGTTGCTTACAACTACGTTTATCAAGGACCTGGTATGCCGCGCTCGTCCATTTAACAGCGGCGTAGGCATAGAAAACTTCCGCAACGTCGGCGGATACAGTTTTCCTAGCGGACACAGTACCAATGCCGCGGCAACATACGGCGGAACGGCAATTGCTTTCCACGACAAACGTCGCAAGTGGCTGACCGTCGTTTGCATTGCGTTGCCATTGCTTGTTGCTTTGTCTCGCAACTATGTCGGGGCACACTACCCCAGCGACGTAATCGCAGGCTTGGCAATCGGTACAGCTTTTGCCTTTGGCATAGCAAAACTTTTTGCCGTGGTCAACAACAAATACTACATTTACGGCGGCGCACTTGCGGTATTTGCAGTCGGATTGTTTTTCGCAACGGACAGCAACTACTTTACCATGTACGGTTTGATGTGCGGTTTATTTGCCGCTTTTGTGTTCGACGACAAAGTCGCCAAGTTTGAAACAACCAAAGTTTGGTGGCGAGTGATTCTGCGTATTGTCGGCGCACTGCTTGTCATGTTGTTGCTTGATACGCTGATTAAACTACCGTTTAACAATATGTTGTACTACACGACGGCACGCCCACAAGAAGAACATGACGCAATGTACCGAGGAGCAAACGCGTTTGACAAGTTTTTCCTTGACCTGCAAGGACTAAAAACAATCAAACACGTGTATAGCGACATGCGCGTTGCCGAGCGTATATTCCGCACAATACGTTACGCCGTGATTTCCTTTGTGGTTGCAGGCATATACCCGATGTTATTTGCCCCGACGGAAAAGCTGTGGAAAAAACTCGGTTGGATAAAAGCAGATGCGGAAACTACGGCAACGACGGTGTAAACACTCTCAAAAACTGCTTGCCACAACACTCGCATAACAATTGCAAAAACGCACTTGACGGTTTCAGTCAGGTGCGCTTTCTTTATAGTTATTGTTATTTAAGCAAACTACTAATATTTTCTCTCAACAAACTTACTAAAACAACATCATGACTAGTTGCGCAACAACTCCGCACAAAACGCCTGCGGCATACATAATCGCCACTACAACAATGTTGCGCTTGACATGAGTATGGTCACGACACAGTACAGCCAAAGCAATGCCGCTGTTGGAAACAAGTCCCGCCAGCAATGCCGGCAATCCGATAAGTCCGACGCCGTTGCTGCCTGCATACATGCCTGTCAGTATCACACTGCTTGCACAATTAGGCACAAGACCTATCGCAGCGGTAAAAAAGCTTTGCCAGATACCCAGCCGCGATGTAAATTCGGTAATCGGTTGTTCAAAATAGTACAACAACAAGCCAAACACTGCGTTTACAACAAAAATGTATACAAAAATCTTGACCGTATGCAACAACGGATGCTTGACAAAGTTCCAGAACTTGTTGCCTTTGCCGTCGTGAACATGTTCATGCAGGTCACTGTCGGCATCTTCGTTCAACTCGTGTCCGCAACAACCTTCTTCTTCGTGCACTTCGTACTCGACTGCAAGCGGTCGTTTGTCAAACAGGTTGATAAGATAGCCTAGCAAAAACGCATATACCACCTTGACAACCACCACAATCCACACCACGCCGACAGTCTTTGCGTTGCTCAACAGTAATGGCAACGCTTCGTCGCTGGTCGCAACGAAAAACGCCACAAGCGTACCTGTTTTGAGATAGTTTTGCATATACAGGTCGGTTGCCATGACGGAAAATCCGCATTGTGGCACTATGCCGACCGACCCTGCCACAAGCGGCGCAAATTTGCCGTTAAGCAGGCGTACCATTTTATCTCTTGCGCGTTTGTTGCTTTCCAGAAATTCGATAAGCAGGTATATCGCCAACAAAAACGGCAATGTTTTGGCGCTGTCAATCAGCGCGTCTAACACAACATCCCACATATATTGTCACTTCCAAACAGTTAATCTTCGCCCTTGGGAATTTCCAACGTCAAACCTTTGCCTTCGGTCAATCCGAGATCGGCGCAAATGTCCGACAGAGATTGATCGGGATGGATAAGCTCCTTGAGGTCGATTGTTGCGCCCACGGCTTGTTCTACGCGATGTATCGGGTTGGTTCCGCCGACGCGTCCTTCTGTCGGCAGACGGTCGGCCGATCGCTGATTGGCTGTTGCCGTCGTCATTTGTTGCGATTGTACTTCGCCGTTTGCAGTCAACACAAGGTCGGCGGTTTCGGAGCCGATATCGCTGCCGTCGTAGTTCTTTATCAGACGCTCCAACTTGGCTTTAAGCTCGTTAAAGCGTTGCAATTCCTGATAAGACAACGCCGAAACCATAGTCTGACTGTATGCCTGCCACGCCGCATAAAACAGTTTAGCCCGCGTAAGGACAACTTCCGCATACTTGTCGGCGTCGTTTTGCAGTTTGACGGCTAGTTGTTGCGACTGCACAAGCGCGTCGGAAATTGCCTTTTCCTTGTCGTTAAACTTGGCAAGTTGCTCCTTAAGTCGATTGTTTTCGTCGGCAAGTTGGTCAATGCGTTCACGCTGGGCTTGCAACACCATTGCGTCGCTTTCTTCCTTGGTTTTTAAAAATTGGTCTACCTGCCGCGGATCGTAACCGCGAAATACTTTGCGAAATTTCATAATTACTTCACCATTTTTCTTTCTTGTTGAATCAGGCTTTGTTTCAATTGATACAGTTTATCCGACAGGTCAACTTTGTAGTTATGCGGTTGACTAAGGCGCAGATACTCTTCCCAGAACATGCCAAGACTGGCTTTACAATCGTCGGCAAGTTGGTAGGTTGTTTTGGGTTTGTAGACAAGTTTGCCGTCCACATACACGTCGATGTACAGATTTTTAGCTTCAAAATTGACAACTTCTTTTGTTTTCCAACGCTCCACAGGGTGAGTGATGACTAGGTTTTGAGTGTCGTCTATCACTTCGTCCTCCAGACAAATAAGATCGGCAATTGCCTTACCCGTGTCGCGCCCCACAAGACGGTACACGGTCTTTTTGCCGGGGTTGGTGATCTTGATTGGATTGTCGCTTATCTTCATCTTGGGGTAGTCCACGCCGTCGATTTGCAGATTGGCAAGCTTGTACACACCGCCCAGACTAGGCGTATTGTTGCTTGTGATCATGCGCGTGCCTACGCCGTAGATATCTATGCGCGCGTCCTGCTGTTTGAGCGACTCTAACACGTACTCGTCGATGTCGCTGCTTGCAAAAATCTTACAGTCGGCGTGCCCTGCGTCGTCCAACATTTTGCGCGCGCGTTTGGACAGATAGGCAAGATCGCCGCTGTCCAGGCGAATACCGACAGGTTTGTACCCCTTTGATTTGAGATAGTCAAACACCTTGATTGCATTGGGTACGCCGCTGTTGAGTGTGTCGTAGGTGTCTACGAGCAACAGGCAGTTGTCGGGATAGGTGTCGGCATATGCCATAAATGCGTCAAGCTCGGTCGGAAAACTCATTACCCAACTATGCGCATGAGTACCCTTGGGCGGCAGGTCGAACATCTGTCCGCACAAAACGTTACTTGTACTGCTGCAACCGCCGATGACTGCTGCACGTGCGCCGTAAATGGACGCGTCGGGACCTTGTGCGCGGCGCAAACCGAACTCCAACACACTTGCAGGCGCCGCAGCGTAGCAAATACGACGTGCCTTGGTGGCGATAAGCGTCTGGAAGTTGACAATGTTGAGCAGTGCTGCCTCCAACAGTTGCGCCTGACAAATAGGCGCGGTGACGGTGAGCAACGGCTCAAACGGAAACACAACGGTGCCTTCGGGTATAGCCTTTACCGTGCCTGTAAACTTGAAGTCGGCAAGCCAGGAGAGGAACTCCTCGCTGAAAGCCTTGGTCGTACGCAGGTAGTCGATTTCTTCCTTGCCAAAGTGTATGCTTTCGATGTACTCCACCGCTTGTTGAAGCCCGGCGGCAATGCAAAAACTGCTCTCTTCAAACGGGCGGAAAAACACGTCGAATGTAGCAATCTGATCCTGCTTGCCGTGTTTCCAGTAGCCGTACATCATGGTAAGTTCGTAAAAATCTGTCAGTAACGTAAGGTTGCGTGTTGTCATAATCGTATTTCCTTTGTCAAGCTATATTAGTGTAAAATTCATTTTAAGCCTTTTGTTTGCAATTATACAATGCATCTTTGCAAACAGAGTGTTTGTCGCTGTCAATTGTCTAATACAGCCGTTTTTCAGCCTCGACAAGCTCGTTGTAGATAGCGACGTATCTGTCGTAGCGTTCCTTGGTGATGTCGCCGCGTTCGACGGCGGCTTTGACTGCGCAGTCGGGTTCGACGGTGTGAGTGCAATTTGTGTATTTGCAATAATGTCCGTAGTCTACAAAGTCGTACGGATACAATCGCAGTTCGTCACTTCGGATCCCTACAAGGTCGCACAGGCTAAAGCCGCATGTATCCACCACGTATCCGCCGCAACAAGCATGCAGGCTCGCATGCCGCGTGGTATGTGTTCCGCGACCCGATTTTGTCGACAAGTCGCCTGTTTTGGCTTTAATCGTCGGGCAAAGCGCGTTGAGTAGCGAAGTTTTGCCGACAGCCGACTGACCTGCCATGCAAACAACTTTGTCCTGTATGTACGGTTCCAACTCCTCCACGCTGTTGTTTGTCGCACTGACGCCGACAACGTCGACAATGACGCTGTAATCTTCCAGAGTCTGCACGTACAAACTTGTATCCGTATCGCACTTGTTGACGACGATTACGGGTTCTATTCCGCTGTGCAAACAGTTGAACACAACTTTGTCGACAAGCAAAAAGTCGGGTTCGGGCGTAGATGCGATGACAATAAAACATCTGTCCACATTGGCGACTTCTGGACGAGAAAGTTTGTTCTTTCGCGGAAGCACATCGACAATGTTACCTTTGTTGCCGTGCAGCGGCTCGAACGTTACTTTGTCGCCGACAACGATGTCAAGGTCATTGTAACGTATTTTTTTAGGGGCAAAACATACAAACTTGCCGCTGTCGCCCACAACCGTAAACACGCCGCCCACACCTTTTACAACGGTGCCGGAAAGTAATTGTTTAGCCATTTGCACCGCCTTTGTCGTCGCCCGACTGTTCGATGTAGTGTTTGCGCAATTGTCCGCATGCGCCTTCGATATCCTGTCCCATGGTACGACGGCGCGTTGCCGAAATACCCAATTTTTCCAGATATCCTATAAACCGCTTAAGGTTGGCTTCCGACGTGCCTTTCAGTCCTGTTTCTTTGACAGGATTAAGGGCAATCAAATTGACATGCACAGACATGTTGCGTAACAGACCTGCAAGCTTCAATGCGTGGGCATATGTATCGTTTTGTCCGTCGATAAGCGTGTATTCGACGATTATCCGTCGACCTGTCTTTTCAAAATACTGTCTGCATGCCGCCACTGCGTCCTCGACGGAGTAAGCGTTGGTAACGGGCATGATTTGTTTACGTTGTTCGTTGTCGGCATTGTGCAGTGACAATGTCAGATTGACATGCAAGCCGCTGTCGGCAAGTTCCAACATACGCGGCACCACTCCGCAGGTAGACAGCGAAATGTTACGCAAGCTGATATTGATGCCTTCGGGCGCGGAAACCAGTCGTAAAAACTTGGTTACGTTGTCAAAGTTGTCAAGCGGTTCGCCACTGCCCATCAGTACAATATTTGTAACGTATCTGCCGTTTTCGGAGTTGCCCAACGCATTGACTGCCAGTACCTGACCGAGAATTTCTCCTGCCGACAGGTTGCGCACCAAGCCGCCTAGCGTACTTGCGCAAAATTTGCAACCCATGCGACAACCCACCTGACTACTGACGCACAAAGTGTTGCCGTATTTGTACTTCATCAATACGCCTTCGACAAGATCGCCGTCATGTAGTTGAAACAAAAACTTTTGCGTACCGTCGATGTTTGATGTCAGTGTCTTGATGATGTGCGTCGACGTGGCAATGCAATCCTGTTTCATTCGTTCGCGAAGTGACTTGCTTATGTTGGTCATCTCGTCGAAGTCGGCATTGCGAGTCAGCCACTCGAATATTTGCTTGCCGACAAATGGTTTGACAGAGTAATTGGTCGTGACGTAATCGGTAAGTTCCGCTTGTGTAAAGTCTTGTAAGAGTATCATTTTGTTTGTTGGTTTGGTTGTATTTATTTTGTTGTATCTTTATTGTTGGGAAACCATTTTTGAAAAATGGGGTTCAGCACTTCCTTCCCTCAAAAAACTTTCAGTAGTTTTTACAGTCAGAAATATTTTTTTATATTAGTTGCTTTGTGTAAACCTTTAAGTTGTTAGCAGTATCAAATATTGCTTTATTGTGTTTGAAAGCGGTTATTCGCCAGCAACCGTTAACGGTATAAAGAACAACGATAACAGTTTGCGACACCAGTCAATGTAACGAAAAAAAGTATACGTATGTGTTTTTTTGTTACATTTTTTGCAATGCCGCTACAAAAAAGCCTTGCATGCCGTCATCGGGGACAAAGCGATATTGAGTCTGACCGTTGGCTGTCGGCAACTCCGGCAAAGTGATTGCGACAGGCACAAAGTCATCATGTTCGGCAAGAAAGCGTTTTATTTGTTGACCATTTTCATGTTCGAACACCGTGCATGTAGAGTACACCAGGTGACCGCCCTTTGCTACGTAACGACAAGCATTGGCAAGTATGGCGCGTTGCACTTTCATTATGTCGGAGATGTCCTTTTCCGTACGGAAAACCTTGATATCGGGGTGGTTGTCCAACACTCCGAAACCGCTACACGGCACATCGCATAATACAAGGTCGAACTTGCCAATCAAGTTTTCGTCAGATTGAGTACCGTCGGCAACCATTGTATCTATCGAAACACCCATGCGCCCTGCGTAACTGTCAATCAACGCAACTCTGTGCGGATGTATGTCGCATGCCGTAACATGAGCGTCGGGGCAAAGTTGCTTGAGATACACCGCTTTGCCGCCGGGGGCAGAACACACGTCCAACACATTGTGCGGCTTAAATGCGGCGCAAATACGAGAGATTGCCATACTTGACAAACTTTGTACGGTAAAGGTATCGTCAAGTTGCCCTACTCTGCCGTCCACACGAAAAGCGTCGTCAAACAACGTAAGTGAAACGTCACATCCGAACTTGTCTTTGGCTTGTTGTACCGTTGTCGGCTTGACAAACCGCACAACCGTACGTGTATCCGGCACGGCAGAGACGATTTCCGTTGCTTGTTGCAAACCGTAATCTTTTATCAGTTTCTTCAATGCCCACATCGGATAAGAATACTGTACCGACAATGACTCGATCGGGTCATCGGGCAACGGTTCCTTACCAACGTTTGCGGCAATGCTTTTCAGCGTGGCGTTGACAAAACCCACAATACGTCTGTCTCCGCTCGTCTTAGCAAGCTCGGCAACGTCGTTGACTACCGCATATGGCGGTATCGATAGGTCGGACAAACAATATGTGCCTATTTTGAGAAACAACAAAACGTCTCCCTTGGGCATTTTTGTGACATGTCTGCCGATTATGTACTGCAATCTGATATCGTTGTCCAACACGCCGTACACAAGTTTGGTAATCAGCGCTTTGTCTTTGGCGGTGCATGTGCGCAAGGTATCGTTTAGTTGTGCCGTACTGTATGCGCCGTCGTCATAAATGCGTTTAAGTGCGTCGAAACTCTTCAAAAATGCGGTATTCATACGTCAAAACGTGTGCCTGCGGTAAACCTGTTGCCGCACAAAAATGCCGCGATGTCCATGCGTTTGCCGTTTTCTTTTTGCAGTTCGGTCAGGTTGACAAAGCCGTCGGCGGTTGCAACAGCAAGTACTTTTTTACCGCACTCCACGATTGTACCGGGTTCGGCATCGGGGTAAACCTTGTCCGACGGGCGCAAAGCATACACTTTGATGCGTTTGCCGTCAATCATCGTCCAGGCTACGGGCGACGGGTTGAGCGCACGTACAAGGTTAATCAACTTCGTTGTAGGCGTGTTCCAATCGATATGCTCCGTCTCGACGGCAATCTTGTGACAGAATGTTGCTTTGCTCTCGTCCTGCGGCGTAAACACTGCCGTTCCGTCGGCAATTTGCCGCAATGCGTCGACAATGCACTCTGCGCCGAGTTGTGCCATCCGCTCAAACAATTGTCCGTTCGTTTCATATGGCAAAATCTGCAACTTGCGTTGCAGTATCATGTCGCCTGCATCCACCGCTTTAACCGTTTGCAGTATCGTGATACCGGTTTCTGTCAGACCTTGCAGGACAGCGTACTGAATGGGTGCCGCGCCGCGAAGTGCAGGCAACAAACTACCGTGGATGTTGACAATACCGTGGGGTGCGATGTCGATCACTTCCTGCGACAAAATCTGTCCGTATGCCGCCGTTACCATTATGTCGGGAGCAAGAGCGCGTAAGGTCTCTACTCCGTCACGGGAGACGCGTTCGAACTGATACAGCGGTATATCGTGCGCCAACGCATATTTTTTTACTGCGCAATACTCTACTTTGCCACGTGCGGAAGCACGATCCGGTTGACATACGCAAGCAACGACTTCGTGTTCGGCGCGGATAGCGTCCAATGCAGGCACACCGAAGTCGGGCGTGCCGAGAAATACAACTTTCATCTTGCTCCTAGTCGTCCAATATTTTTTTGATCATTTTGTCACTGAACAAAATGCCGTCCAGGTGATCCATCTCGTGCAAAAACACACGCGCAAAGTATCCTTCTGCGTGCAACGAGTGTTGCTTGCCTTTGCGGTCAAAGTATGTGATATCGATTTTTTCGGGACGTTCCACAAGTCCGCGGTATCCGAGCACAGACAAACAACCTTCATTATCTACGCATTTACCGCTGGACGACACCAACACAGGGTTAACCAACTCGTAAAAGTTGTCGTCGTACTCTACGATGCACACACGGCGCAGAATACCGATTTGCGGAGCCGCAAGACCAAGTCCCTCTGCGTAATGCAAAGTCTCCGCCATGTCATCGAGCATGGTTGCCAGGCGGTCGTCGAACTTGTCGACAGGTTTACATATTTTATGCAAGATGGGGTCACCCACCTGCACGATTTTTCTACGTGCCATATTTCCTCCGATAGTTTTGCAAACAAACACTCACGACAAGTTTTGTGGGTTGCGTTCTGCAAAAACCTGCACCGATGTGTAGTGACGTTCGTCGCAAACGGCGTATATTTTGGGTAGTATCTCCCCGACAAATTGCGGGGCAAGTTTCATCATTATCTGGAAGCGGAATTTCTTTTCCGCACGGCGTATAGGGCAACGCATTTTGCCCAGGTACAAAAACGCCGACGGGTTGTCTTTTTTGAGAGCGGCAAGCAAAGCGTACTGCTCGGTCAGTTGGTCGATACAGTCTTGCTCGTTTTCGCCTTGGTACAGTATACGGACAATCTCCGAAAACGGCGGAAAACCTGCCGCTTCACGCAAGTTTATCTCTCTGCGGTAAAAGTTTATGTAGTCTTGCTTGGCAGCGAGTTGCAAACAGAAGTGCGTCGGCGAGTAGGTCTGTAACACTACTTCCCCTGGCAAATCGCCCCTTCCGCCGCGCCCTGCGACTTGCGTAATCAGCTGAAAGGTGCGTTCCGTAGCAAGATAATCGTCACGGTGCAGACTTTGATCGCCGTCCAGTATGCCAACCAACGTAACGTGCGGAAAGTCATGACCTTTGGCAATCATCTGCGTACCGACAAGAATTTGCGCCTCGCCACGCCCGAAAGCCTCCAGTATTTTGACGTGCCCTTCCTTGTTTTTGGTTGTGTCTGCGTCCATGCGCAACACCTTGACTCCGGGGAACATGCTTGTAAGCAACTCTTCGATTTGTTGCGTGCCTATGCGCCCCTGACGAAAACTCTCTTCGTGGCAGTTCGGACAGCGCGTCAACATGTAGTACTGCTTGCCGCAATAGTGACATTTGAGCATGTTGTCCTCCCGGTGGACGGTCAAGCTGACGTCGCAATCTTTGCACTTGGCAACATAGCCACACTTGGTACACATCAGGAAACTGCTGTAACCGCGACGGTTAAGGAACAACATTGCCTGATTGCCTGCGGCGAGTGTGTCGGCGAGTTTTTGTTGCAACAGGCGGCTGAACACGCCTTTGTTGCCCGTACGCGTTTCCAGTCCCATGTCCACCACGGTAACGGCAGGCAACGGGCGTTTATTGATACGTTCGGGCATTTCCACAAGCGTCAGTTTACCGCGCTTTGCCTCGTAGTAACTAGCCAGCGACGGCGTTGCACTGCCTAGTACAAGCAATGAGCCGTCCTGTTCCGCACGGAACTTGGCAATATCGATTGTATTGTAGCGAGGATTGAAGTCGGACACATAACTGCCGTCATGTTCCTCGTCCACGATAATTGCGCCAAGGTTGTTTAGCGGCGCAAACACCGCGCTTCGTGCGCCGATGGCAATTTGTGCTTGCCCCGTACGTAGGCGCAACCACTCGTCAAAGCGTTCGCCGACGGACAAACCGCTGTGTAACAATGCAACCTTGTCGCCGAAACGTTGGCGCAGTTGTTTGAGCATGTTGGGCGTAAGGGAAATCTCGGGCACCAACATGATACAGTTTTTGCCTTGCGACACAATGCGTTCGATGACGGTAAGATAAACTTCGGTTTTGCCGCTACCCGTCACGCCGTGAAGCAGGTATCTGCCCTGCGGATCAGACAGGATAGTGTCTACAGCGTGTTGTTGTGCAGGCACAAGGATGCGTTGTTCGCCGTCGATAAATTTGTACGGAGTACGCGACACGGCAACTTCGTCAACGGTAACAAAACCCTTTTCTACAAGTGCGCGAAGCGCACCGTTACCGAAAGCAGCGTTAAGTCGCTCGCACAACGTAGGACCGTTGTTGTATAAAAAAGTCACCAAATCCCGCTGCTTTGCGGCTTTGGGCTTCAGTGAGTCTAGTACTTGCGTAAGATTGTCGCAAGCCAAAGTCGCTTGCTTTTTGCTTAGCGTCTTGACGCGGTTGCCTCGCATCTCCGCAGGGATAAACAGTCGCAAAACGTCCACCCAACGCAAATGGTACTGGGCGCGCATGTATTTGCCTAGTTGCAACAGTTCCGGCAGGACGACGGGGTAGTCGTCAAGTGCGCAAATAATCTCTTTAAGTTTGTCGGGCGGACACTCGGACGATGTTTTTTCGTCCACAATGTAACCTTCGATTCTGCGATGTGCAAACTCCACCAATACGCGACTGCCGACGGTATATCCTTCGCCTTTGTAGTCAAATATTCTGTCCACTTCGCTTGCCGAAATGTCTACAATTACGGAATAAATCATCTTTGTACAGCCTTGTCGAGTATAAGGTTTGCCACTTCCGTTTTAGTCATGGTCGGGCATGCCACACGGTTGCCGTCGGGGGTAAACAGCGTGACTGTGTTGTTGTCGCTGCCAAACACTTTGCCGCCGCTTACGTCATTTGCAACGCACAAATCGGCATTCTTTTTGGCTAGTTTTTTACGCGCGTTGTCGGCAATGTGGTCGGTTTCGGCACTGAACACGCAGACAAACTTGTCTCCCTTGACAGCGCCGACAGAGGCGGCAATGTCCGGATTTTTGACAAATTTGACCGTAAGAGCGTCGCTTTTTATCTTGCTGCCTGCAACATGTTCGGGACGGTAGTCGCAAGGTGCGCCTGCAAATACAAAGATGTCCGTATCGGCTATGCGTGCCATCACTTGTTCGTACATTTGCTGCGTGGTATTGACCTCAACGATCGTTGCACGACCGTCTACGGGTACTTCGTGCTTGCCTAGCACCACCGTGACTTGCGCACCGCGCTCCAATGCCTGTTCGGCAACAGCCGCGCCCATACGTCCGCTGCTGAAATTTGTTATGCAACGCGCGTCGTCAAGCTTCTCGTAAGTCGCGCCGCACGTAACAAGCACACGCTTACCCGACAAGTCTTGCGGACGAGTAAGCACATCGGTACAAAATTCGACAATACTCGACGTTTCGGCGAGCCGCCCTTTGCCTACGTCGCCGCAAGCAAGAAAGCCGCTGTCGCTGTCTACAAACAACACGCCGCGTTGTTTAAGCGTGGCAACGTTTGACTGATACGCCGCGCTGTCGTACATGCCCGTGTTCATGGCAGGGCAAATTACGACCTTTGCACGCGTTGCCATAAGGGTGGTTGTCAGCATGTCGTCGGCTATACCGTTGGCATACTTGCCCACAACGTTTGCTGTGGCAGGACACACGACAAACAAGTCCGCCTTTTTGGCAAGGGAAACGTGTTTCACGTCCATATGTTGGTGAGTGGCAAACATGTCGACGGCAACGGGATTTTTGGACAGGGTTTCAAATGTCAGAGGCGTGACAAACTCCGTGGCATGCCTTGTCATAATCACATCCACGTTTGCGCCCAGACGTTGAAAGCCGCGAAGTACTTCGCAAGCCTTGTACGCAGCAATACCGCCGCACACGCCCAAAACTATGTTTTTGCCCGAAAGCGTCGACATCAATGCACCTCTGTTAGCGTTTTACGATGGTAGTACGCCCTTGGTCAAACTCCTTGGCGGCAAAACTGATTGCCTTGAAGTATGCGGGGGCTTCGGGGTTTTGCGCAAGCTCCTTGGCGCGTTTTGAAATAACACAGCACAAAGAATACTTGTCGCCTGCCTTTTCGGTCAGTTGGTCAATAGGGGGATTGGAAATCATTTTGTTTGCTCCTTACTCTTGTTCAAAATGTCGATGATTTCTTTTACGGCGCGGTCAACGTCGTCGTTCATGATGCAGTAGTCGTACTTGTTGCGTTGAGCAAGCTCCAACTTGGTACGTGCCATACGAATCTGAATCTTGTCCTCGCTTTCGCTACCGCGCTTGACAAGACGTTCGTGCAACACTTCTTCGCTGGGTGCTTCGATGAAGAACAGCATGCTGTCGGGATAGTTTTCCTTTACCTGCAATGCGCCCTTGACGTCGATTTCGAGAATAACGTCTTTGCCGAAGTTAAGCATGTCCACGACAAACTTTTTGGGTGTGCCGTAGTAATGTTCGAAGTGTTGATCGTATTCCAACAGTTCGTTGTTCTTGACCATTTCCAAAAACGTCTCCGTGGATACAAAGAAGTAACTGCGGTTTTTGCGCTCGTTAGGACGAGGCGCACGGGTGGTTGCCGAACGTGAAATTACAAGGTCGGGCATTTGACGGAGAAGTTCCGCACAGATTGTTCCCTTGCCTGCACCGCTAGGGCCGGAGATGATGATAAGTCTACCTTTTTTTGCTTGTTCCATAATTTTCTCCCTCGTCGGTCGGTTATTGCCACGCTTTATACAAGGCTTCACTCACGCGATCGACATTGTTGATATAATTGGTTGTTTGCGCCGTTTTGACAGGATTCGGCGAAGACTCGGTTGATTTTAAAATACTATGCGTAACATAGTAGTGTATAAAACGCCATTTCTTGTAGTAGTCGGGCGTTTTATTCAAGATTTTGCACTTGTTCGCGCAGTTTTTCAATCTCGTTTTTCATTTGCAAGGCGACGTTTGTAAGTTCCAGATAAGCCGACTTACTGCAAATAGTATTTGTTTCGCGATTAAATTCCTGCACCAAAAAGTCCAGTTTGCGCCCCACTGCGGCTTCGCCCGACAATATTTCGCGTGCGTGTGCAATGTGGCTTGTAAGCCGTGTAATTTCCTCGTCGATACAAGACTTGTCTGCAAAAAAACACACCTCGTTGGCAAGTTTGGATTCGTCGATTTGCACGTTAGACAGTGCTTCCGTCACGCGCTCGGTAAGCTTGGCGCGGTACTGTTCGGCGACCATCGGAGCGTATTGCTTTATCCGACCGAGCATCGACTCGATGTTGGCAATTTTGGTAAGCAAGTCGGCGCGAAGTTTGTTACCTTCGATTTCGCGCATTTCGTTGAGTTTGACAACTGCGTTTTGCATGGCTTCTTCGAGCATTTCACGCAAGACTTGCTCGTCCTCTTCGCCTTGTGTCACCGACAAAACATCGGGCATGCGCATCAGGTTGGACAGCGTAAAGTCGTTTTTCAACTCAAGGAAACGTTCCGACAATTTGCTTGCGCACTCTGCGTAGCTTGCCGCAAGCCCCATGTCCACAGACACTTGCTTGCCGCTGTCCTCGTCGGGCTTGTAGTTGAGAAACACATCCACGTGTCCGCGCGAGACGCCATCCGAAAGTACCCGTCTGATAATGTCCTCGTGCGCGATAAACATACGCGGTATCTTGGTGGAGATGTCCAGAAAGCGGTGATTGACGCTTTTAAGCTCGATTGTCAGTTCTCTGTTGCCACGTACGGACGTTGCCTTGCCGTAGCCTGTCATGCTTTTCATAGGTCACCTGCCTTTGCCGAAAAACCGCCTTTTTGTCTAGATAATATTGTACCACAAATCTTTAAAATACACAATAGATTTTTGGCACGTTTTGATACATAAGGGATAAATGTCCTTTCGAGAAAAAGCTTTTCGACGAAAAGTGTTTTTTCCAAACCCCTTCCCCCAAAGCTTCGGGTACAGTTTTACTTTTTCGCTCAATACCGCCTGTTGCTCAAATTGTATTAGCGTTTTTACAAAAACTTGAACTTTACTGTTGCAGCATCCTGACAAACGCTTCTTCGTCGATTACTTCTATACCCAACTTGTGCGCCTTGTCAAGCTTACTGCCCGCGTCGGAGCCTGCCACAACAAGGTTTACTGACTTACTGACGCTTGCCGAAATTTCGCCGCCGCGTTCTTCGATCAATTTCGCCGCTTCTCCGCGCGTATACGCCGCAAGACTTCCCGTCAGCACCACTTTTTTGCCGACAAACGCACCCGATCGAGTTTCCGTGACGTATTGCGGATCAATGCCGATGTCTTTAAGCGCGGAAATGATGTCAAGGTTTTGTTGTTCCGAGAAATACTGCACTATGCCCTCGGCAACAACGTCGCCGATACCGTCAATGGCAACAAGTTGCTCTGCTGTTGCGTGTGACAGATTGTCCACGTTGCCGAATTTGGTTGCAAGTTCCTTCGCAGTCACAACGCCCACATTGTCCAGTCCCAAAGCGTAAATAAACTTGGCTAGCGGCACAGACTTGCTTGCAGCCACCGCATTTACCACGTTTGCCGCTTTCTTTTGTTGGAACCCAGGCAAAGTAAGCAGTTCTTCGACAGTCAGGTCGTACAAGTCCGCAACGGAACGTACCGACAAACTGTCTACCAGTTGTTCGATTGTCTTGCCGCTTAGTCCGTCGATGTCGCAGGCGGCTTTACTGCAAAAATGAGTCAGGCGCGCCACGATCTGCGGACGACATTTTTCGGCATTGGTACAATACAAATTTGCACCGTTTTCCACAAGTTCGCTACCGCATGCAGGGCAAATGGTCGGTTTGACGATTATATCGCCTTTATCGTCGGCGGCGCCGAGCACTTCGGGTATAACGTCGTTGCTACGGCGTACAAACACCTTGCAACCGCGTTTGAGATTTTTGCGCAATATGTCACCGTAGTTGTTGAGGGTTGCGCGACTGATGGTAGCGCCGCACAATTCGACGGGATCCAGTTTGCCGATAGGAGTCAGTTTACCGGTACGCCCGACCTGCCAGTCGACGTCGTCCAGAGTTGTTTCCACCTGTTCGGCATCGAACTTGAACGCGACCGCCCACTTGGGGAATTTGTCCGTGTAACCGAGTTCTTCGCGCACGGCAAAGTCGTCCACTTTGATGACGACTCCGTCTATAAGAAAGTCGTACTTCGGTCGCATATCGGCAATGTGCTCGATTATGCCACGTATTTCGTCAAATGTCCTGACGCGCTCGAACACCACGTTTGTCGCCATACGGCATTGCTTAAAGAAGTCGTTGAGCTGGCTTTGCGACGAAACAGGTAATCCCATGTTGTAGCCGCAACTATGAAACACGACTTCAAGATTACGCTCGGCTGTCACCTTCGGATCAAGGTTGCGGATTGCCCCTGCGGCTGCGTTACGCGCGTTTTTCAGTTGCTCGGCAGGGTGTGCGGCATTGTATTTGGCAAGGGCGGACAGGTGCATTATGCCTTCGCCCTGCACTTCGCACAAGCCCTTGTACGGAATTGTCAACGGCACGCTGCGGATTGTTTTAACCTGCTCGGTGACGTCCTCGCCCACCACGCCGTTACCGCGAGTTGCCGCGCCGACAAACACGCCGTCGCGGTACGTTACGCTTATCGTCAGTCCGTCGTACTTCAACTCAACGGTAAAGTACACGTCGCCGACTGTCTTTTTTACCTTGTCCACCCACTCGGCAAGTTCTCCGAAACTCTGCGCCTTGTCAAGGCTGTACAGCCTGCCGAGATGCGTATGTTGTTCAAAACCTTTAAGCGGCGCACCTCCGACGCGTCTTGTCGGACTGTCCGGAAGCACTTCGCCCGTAGTCTGCTCCATGGCGCACAACACGTCGTACAACGCGTCATACTCGGTGTCGGGCACGGCAGGATCGTCAAGTACATAGTAGCGGTATGCCCAATCGTTAAGTTTGTCGACAATTTGTCGCATTGTCATGGTAATTTACCCCGTTTTAGTTGTCAATCTAGTATTTTTAGCGGCGCAAACTTCATCATAAGAGACTTTTTGCCCACCGTATCAAACGCTACGTCGCAAATTTCGCCTGCAACACGCAGTACAATGCCTTTACCGAAGGTGGCGTGTTCCACCTTCATACCGGGTTTAAACGCGGCGGTCTGCGCCTTTGTTTTGCCCTGATTCGGGGCAGGTGCGCTTGTGCGCGGTTCGCGAGTGTTCAGCCTGTCCAGATATCTGTCGTCAGCAAGTTGACGTTCCGTAGCAACAGGGCGCGGCGGCGCAAGCAAGCGTTTGACCTCGGAAAAATACCTGCTTTCCATTGTGTCCTTACGCTGACCGTACAGGTAGCGTGTGCGTGCGCGGGTAAGATACAGCCGTTGCTCGGCACGAGTGACTGCAACGTACATCAGGCGGCGCTCCTCCTGCATGGTTTCGCTGCTGTATGTAGCGCGAGATGTCGGAAAAATACCGTCCTCCAAGCCTGCGACAAACACTGTTTTAAACTCCAACCCCTTGACGGCGTGTATCGTAGCAATACTGACGTAGTCCGTCTGGTCGTCCTCGTCGATGTCGCTTGCCAATGCAACGTTTTGCAGGTAGTCGGACAATTTGGCGTCGGGTTGACTTTTTTCAAAGTCAATGACAGACTGCTCAAACTCGTCGATGTTAAGCGCACGGTCCTCTTCGTCTGCAGCCAGCAATACCTGACGGAACTCCAGCAAATCCAACATAAGGTGAACAAAGTTTGCCACGTTGTTTTGCTCGGCAAGGCGTGTAAGTCGGTCGATAATACCGTAAAAATCCGTCAACTTTTCACGCACGCCGCGATTGAAGTCGTCAAGCATGTTGCGTTCGTCGGAAATAAATTCCAATATAGACAACCCCATGTCGGCGGACAGATCGGACAATTTTTTTATCGTAGTATCGCCTATACCGCGACGAACAGGCACATTCAACGCGCGGATAAACGCCTCGTTGTCGCTGGGGTTGACAACCAACTTCATGTACGCAAGAATGTCCTTTATCTCCTTTCGTTCGAAGAACTTAAATCCGCCGAAAACCTTGTACGGAATGCGATTTTTTGTCAATTCCGCCTCGAAACTGCGCGACAAGGCGTTGATACGCATAAGTATTGCGTAGTCTTTCCACCTGCCGTTGCGGTCGACGGCGCGTAGATTTTTTATCTGCTCCACCGTGTAG
>CAKQXG010000019.1 GCA_934281515.1 uncultured Clostridia bacterium
CCACTATGCGGTGTATTTTGTCAGTGGTGTATGGTTGTATCGAAAAAAAATATACGTATACGGAATTTTGTGACAACATGTGAGGTTTCATTCGACTAAATCGGGAGAAACCTCACTTTTTGTATTTGTTTAAAAAAAGATTTATAAGTTGGGGCGGTAGTTCGGAAATTTTTTTAGCATGCCCTTTGTTGCGCACGGCAAAAATCGGCTCATTTGTCGGCGGTGCGTTTGCCATTGTGGCGGTATTCCGTAGGCGTCATTCCCGTTTCTTTGCGAAATTGTCGCATAAACAAGTGTTCGTCCTCATATCCGGTAAAACATGCAACGTCTTTGACTGAGCAATTGTTGGATATGAGTATGGATTTTGCAAAGTCTATTTTACTTTGTACTATGTATTTTTTGGGGCTTACGCCCAATTCTTTTTTAAATAGAAACGTCAAGTACTTTTCGTGGCACATGCACGCTTCCGCCACATTGGCGACGGTTATAGGGTTACATCGGTTGTCGTGTATGTACACTAGCGCCGTTTGCAGTTTGCGGCTATGACGGGCAGCACCGGGCAATAGCTTGCGTACGAGTTGTTTGGTCAGTTCCAACATCAGCGATGTCACCGCGTAGTTTCCTTCCGTTTGGTTGCGTTCCGTGCGCCAAGTGGCAAACAAGTCGCCGCATTGCATAAAAAATCGCTGTCTGTCGGTAAGAGAGAAAAATTGCGGTACAACGATTTTATTTGTCAGGAAGTCTGTTTGTTCGGCAAGTATCTTCGACAGTTGAGGCATTGTCAGTTCCGTTGGCTCCGTTTCGGAGGTAAAATGCAACCAGTAAAACTCTACGTAGTTCGGTTCGGTGCCGTACTGTATTACA
Source organism: uncultured Clostridia bacterium (assembly GCA_934281515.1). GTDB lineage: Bacteria > Bacillota > Clostridia > Christensenellales > CAG-314 > Fimimonas. Next base: position 865 of record CAKQXG010000019.1, read on the forward strand.
TGAGGCAAGTGAAAGAACACATCGCCTTGCTTGCCATTAAAGTCGTATGCACCCTGTTTCATCGCCAATTTGCCGCTTTTTATCACAAACAACTCGTAGTCGGGCATTATGCGACGTGTGTGTATGTAGTCCTGGTCGCCGGTGTGGTCGCCGATATTGACGAAGTGTACGGGTTTGGCTATGTCAAAGACGTAGTATTTGTCGGGTTGCATAGTCGCTCCTTTGCAAAAGGCACAAAAAAATATTACTTTTATCCACCATATTTTACCTTTTGGTATTTATTTTGTCAACCCGATTGCGCTATAATTTCACTTGAATGGTGCGATCGTGCGCCGCGTAAGTTTTCTAATGACGGACGAAAAAAGCGTTTAATGACAAAAATCGTTTGTTCGACATTGCGAAAAACAAAGATGGAAATTGTTCATAGTAATCAGACAAACAGGAGGGTAAAATGAAAAAACACTTAAGTTGCTTGTTGGCAATCGTATTTGTACTAAGCACATTGTCAGGCGCATGGTTTGCCGTTGCCGACACCGGTGAAAGCGGACTTGTTGCCAAGTTCGACTTTGACAGCGGACTTTCCGCAAACGGCTATGCGGCAACGCTCGGAGGCGGCGCGACGGTAAAGGACGGCGGACGACGCGGCAAGTACGTCAGTCTGGACGGCGGTTCGGCGTATCTTTCGTTGCAGTCAACTTTACTCGACCAATCGGACGGCTACTCCGTAAGCATGTGGCTACACCTGCCCACGGCATCTTCTCCGTGGTCGCGTTTACTGGAAATCGGCGCATACAACACGGCAAACGTACCCTACAAGTACACGTCGCTCGGCTTTGACGGCGAAAGTAAACTGCGTGTGGCAACATCGGCAAACATAGTTTCTTCGCAAAACGTGGCATATGCCAATGCTCAACCCGATGTCGGCGGTTGGTCGCATATCGTGTTTGCTGTGGACGCGGACGGCATGCACACCATGTATATCGACGGACTACTTGTACTGTCGGCGAAGTTGGCAACAAATCCTGCAAATACCAAACACGACCTGATTTACATAGGCAAATCGTTGTTTGAGAGCGACCCTTACGCCAACATAGATTTCGACGACGTCAAGGTGTACGATCATGCGCTCACGGCGGCAGAAGTTGAGTCGGCATCAGAGATTACCGATCGAGAGGCGGTGGATGCCGATGTGGCTTCGGTAAACATTGCCAAGGTTACAACGTCCACAAAGCTAAATTTGTTCAAGCACGGTAACAACGGCTCGTCTGTTACCTGGACGTCGAGCAATCCGTCGGTAATCGACAAAGACGGTTACGTGTTTAGCTCCGACCAAGACAAAACTGTCAGACTCACCGCAGTATTCAGCAGAGGAAACGTCACTGTGCAAGAGGAATTTGAAACATTGGTAAAGGCGCAAAGTAGCAACGTGTACGCAAACAACACCGATCCGTTGGACGTTACTTTGCTCGGCGACAATTATTTTACGCAAACAAGGCAGCTTAACAAGGACTATTTGCTAAGTCTGGAAGCCGACCGCTTGATTGTCAACTACAAAAAGACAAGCGGACTTCCCACAAACGCAACGCAGTACGAAGGTTGGATAACTGCCGAAAACGGTGGATCCGGCAATACGATGGGACACTATCTGTCGGCACTCACCTATCTGTATGCAGAGGAAGGCGACGCGGAAGTAGGCGATAGGTTGGATTACTTGCTTGCACAACTTGTGGCTTGTATGGACAACTACGGCAAACTGCATCCGAGTGAAAACGGTTACTGGGGCGGCGTAAGCAGCAACGTGCTGGTTGACCTCGAAAACGGCGGCAATCCGTTTGTTCCGTACTATGTAATCGAAAAAAACATTTGGGGCGCATACAACGCCTACACGATACTCGGCAACCGTGATGCCAAGACCTTGATGTACGGCTTGGGCGAGTACACGGCAAATCGCATCAACTCCTATAGCGACGAAATGCTTACGCGCGTACTCAAAAAGGAGTACGGCGGTATAGGCACGATGATGTTTATGCTGTACGGACTGAGCGGCGACAAAATTTATCTTACGGCGGCGCAAAAGTTTCTTGAGCCGACGGTGTTTGACCTTATAGATCGTGACGAAGACCCCTTTGCCTGGAAGCATGCCAACACGCAAATTCCCAAGATTTACAGCGCGGCGTGGGGCTACTATGTGACGGGCGACGCACATTATCTGGAACTTGCGCAAAAAGGTTTCGACTATCTCACCGTAGGGCGAACCTTTGCAACAGGCAATATCAGCGAAACGGAAGACTTGCATCCGCAACACGAAACGGACACGAACGGCTTCCAGAGTTGCGAAACTTGCTGTGCGTACAATCTTATGCGCTTGTCCGACATGATGTACCGCCTGACGGGCGAAAAGTCCTATATGGACTACTACGAAAAGTTGTTTTACAACTGTGTTTTGGCATCCATCGATCCCGAAACGGGTATGAAAACCTACTACGTGTCTATGGATAGCGGTTACTACAAGGTTTACCACACGCCGTACACTTCGTTTTGGTGCTGTACAGGTACGGGCATGGAAAGCTTTGCCAAGTTTAACCAGAACATTTATTACCTTACTCCGGATAGTCTTACCGTCAACTTGTTTGTGCCGTCCGTCTACACCGACAAAAATACGGGACTGGGCGTAAAACTGCAAACCAATCTTCCCGACGAAGAAACGGTAACAATCACCGTAACCAAAGGCGCAAACACAACTTTGCGTATACGTAATCCTTATTGGAGTAACGGCACTACGCTTACAGTCAACGGCAAGTCTGTCAAATTGAACCTTGACGGCAACGGTTACATCAACGTAACGCGCAACTTTGCAGTGGGTGACGTAATCGAAGTGACATTTCCGATGTCATTCCGTTTGGACAGACTGGACAGCACGACTCAACCGCACAGCGACGCGATAATGTACGGACCGTTGGTTATGAGCGGCATAATCGACAGTATCGGAGATGTCAGCCCCATACAAAACAACGCCAACACCGGCAAAATGGACGGCGATATAGACGAAAATCTGTTTTACGCAGGCAACAGCGTGTTTGACGGACTTGTGCAAACCGATACGTTGGAATACGACCTTGCCGTTGCCAACCAAACGGTGCACATCAAACCGTTTTTCCGTTGTCACAGAGAACGTTACATTATCTATTGGAACGTGTACAAGCTCGGATCTGCCGAGCAGGCGGCCCATGTGGACACTCAAAACGCAAACAAAACCTATCTCATCGATATCGTGGACTGCGGCAACTGGTTTGAAGAAAGTCCTCACGGGTTGCAATACGAAGGCACCTGGATAGGCAATTACAGCACGGAACACAACCGCGGTCTGGTAAAGGACGGTTGGTTCAGTTACAATATGCGTGTAGAACGCGGCGTAAACAATTACTTGCGTTTTATGCACTTCGGCACGGATAGCGGCTACGGTTACGACGTGTATGTCAACGGCACCAGAATCCAAAGCGTGGACATCACGGCAAGGGGTAAGATGTTCTACTGGAACACATATCGGATTCCCGACAATCTTACGGTCAAGTCCGACTATATCACGGTAAAGGTGGTGTGTACCTACGGTACGCTTACCACGGGTATCTACACGATAGAGACTCGTCGCGACGGACTTACCAAGGTGACGGAAGAAACAATGACCATTGCCACAGGCGACAGCCGCACGATTGTGCTGAACAATCTGTTGTGCGACAAGTTTGAAGTAAAGGGAATTGGCAACATCACGATAGAGGGTGTGCGCGACGGTGTTACGGAACATATCTACACGGGCAGCACGGGCAGTGTGACAAAGCTTGCACAGTACAGCCAAATTACCGTACGTGCCAACAGCGACTTTAACGGCGCCGTTACAGTGTACGGCGACAAAATACAATCAATTGATAAACTCAGTTACGTTGCTGCTTCTCCGACGTCTCATATCAAGGCAGATATGTATGCAACGGTCAACACGCAAAATAGCGGAACCGTGCGTATGCTCATCGATTGGTCGGGCGAAACGCTTGGCGGCAATACAAGCGGACAGGCAAAAATCTACGGTTTATCCGACAAGGTAAGCTACGAAGTGGTTTGCAAAAAACTCAACGACGGATTGATTGCTTATTACGACTTTGAAGAAGTAACAAACAATGTCGTTACGGACAAGAGCGGCAACGGTAATGACGGACAAACAAGCGGTCGCGTGCGTACGGCTCACGGCAAGTACGGTAACGGACTTAATCTCGGCGGTTTGGACGGCTGTGTGTTACTGCCTGTCGTGCAAAACGTAAGCGGTATTACCATGAGCATGTGGGTACGCTTTAATTCCGACAAGAACGTGACCTATCAACGCCTGTTCGACCTGGGCAACGACCGCCACAACTACCTTACTTATGCTGCGTGCGGATACGTAGGCGGCGCAAAGAACGGTACAGTCACAAGCGTTGCGGAAAAGGTGTGGTCGTTTGGTACCGACAATTGGCATCACTATGTTGTCACGGTCGGCGACGGTAGGGCTGTTGCCTACCTGGACGGAGTGGAGTTGGCGCGCAACGAAAACTTTACATTCGACCTTGCCGATGTCGGCACTTTTACTCGCAACGCAATCGGACGGGCAAGCATCAACTACTCGCCTTACCTGAACGGCGTTGTGGACGAATTCCGTATGTACGACTACGCACTGTCGGCAAGCCAAGTCAAGGGGTTGTTCAATTTGACGGATCTCGGTCAGGAATATTTTGAGTAATGTAACGAAAATCTTTATACGTTGCGAAAAATTCGAGACATTCGGCGTATTTTCCGCTTCGCAGACGCAACAATTGACATCGCCCGTTCAGGGTAAAAATAATTGGAGGAACATATGAAAAAACAAACGCGTTTTACTGTTTTGGCAGCATTGGCGTTGGTTTGCGTAGCCTCGCTGTGTGCGGTGATTATTCCCACCGGCGTGCAAGCCGACGGATTGTACAGCCAGAACTTTGAAAACTATGACGGTTCGACAGCAGCCAACAGTTGGGTGTGGTTTAACTGCGGACTAATCAACGACTCGTCGTACGGCACGGAAAAGTTGATTAACGACGAGTACGCCATCGACGGTTGGTCAATCAAGACGGGTAGCACATCGGCAGGTACGCCTTCGATGACCACTTTGTTGGCTTTCCAAGGCGGGCAATTGCCTGCCGACGGCGGTAACTATTGGCTGAAATTAGATGTGCGCTTTGTGAATGTTTCGCAGTTCGGTTTCAGGTTTTTGGAAGCAAACACCGATGCGGTACTCAGCGAAGTAAACATTGCCGACACTTCGGCGATAGTAGACAAAACTGAAAACTACAAGTCGGAAAAGCACGATGACGCACAAGGCGGCTACTACACGGTTTGGTTTAGCATCAGCGGTACACCTTCCGACGGACGTTCCACCTGGGGTGGTTTTACCGCAACGATGACGGGAGAAAACGGCGGTTACGTCGTAATAGACAACATCGAAGTAATTGTCAACACCGACAACGACAGGGTGACGGAACGCGACTTGAGCGAATATACATGGGGAGCAAATTTTGCCAACTACGACGGGAGCATGGCTACCGACGCATATGTATGGCACAACGTAGGCTTTGCGTGCGACGCAGAAAGAAAGAGCATGATTTACTCTACGACCGACAGTATGGCGATTGACGGTTGGTCGATAAAAATCGGCAAATCTTCCGCAGGACATGCGGAAGGCAACGGCTTTTTGTGCTTCCGGGGCGGCGTGTTGCCTACCGACGGTAAAGCGTTCGAGCTGACCTTCGACGTGCGTTTCGGCAACGTTACCAGGTTCGGCTTTGTATATTTGCTGGAAGGCTCTGACAGCGTGCTTAGCCGTGTGGATATCGACGTTGCCGATGTACAAAACGCCACTTATTCAGGCAAGTATTATCAGACAACGCAAGCAGATGACGGCTACTACACGATTGCCGTGGACATGGTTGGCGATAATGCCGGCGCGGGCACCTGGGGCTACTTCTACGCCGACTACGGACAAGACGGCGGTGACGTTGTTTTGGATAACATTGCTTACAAACCAAGTACGCGCGATTACAGTAGAGTAGTGTCTTTGAACGAAACATTTGAAAACTACACAAGCGGTAAGGCTGCGGACTACGTCTGGAACAATTCTCACCTGTACTGCGACGCACCCGACGCCGTGATCGAGCAAGCCTTTGACGGTAATGCGCTTGTAGTTCGTCAGGCGACTGCGGCTACCATTGCCGACGGCACTTTTGTAGGGTTAAAAGGGCGTGGAAGCGACCCGACCAACATCGGCGGTTACTACGAAATTTGTTTTGACATGCAAACAACCAATGTCGTCAGCTTCGGTTTGAAGGTGATGGCGGTACATCCCGACAACGGTGATGTACAGCAAGCCTTGATTACCGTCAATCCGTCGGAAGAGACATACTCGACAAGCTGCTACGCCAATGTGGAGTTTGCAGGCAACAAGGTAACGCATGTAGCGATTCAGTTCGCAGCGGTAGGCACGGAAATCTTCGGCGGCTTTTTCGCAACAACGGACAGCAACGCAGTGCTGGCACTGGACAACTACACTATCACCTCGATAAAGTCTCCGGATTTGCCGTTTGTTGTGACAGAAACAGGTTTTGAAAGTGGTGAACTGTCACCTTTCACGGTGGAAACGCGCTTCAACTCCGACAATCAATTCTTGGGTATGCTTACCGCCGACCCCGACAAAGTCATCAACGGAGCATTGAGTGTGTATGCTGGTTTTGACGCATCCAACCTTACCGACAAATGGGGCAAGTTGCTTGGGCTTGACTTTGCTTTCGAGAGCGGCGCATATGCGATACAATTCCGCTACAAGGTGCATGCAGCAAGCGAAAACTACTTCTACCTGGAAGTCGGCGGTTCTACGGGTAAGTACGTTCGCTTTGACGGCAATGGAATTGTGGCAGTAAGTAGCGGCGTAAATGCAAGCATACAGGCGGAAGACGGCGAAGTAAAGGCTCTTAGGGCAGTCATAACATTGGACGAAGTTACAAGCGGACTGCTTATCGGCAGTTTCGGCGGCGGTTTTATCTCTATTGACGATATGTCCGTGGGCAAGGGTGTGACCTTTGCCGAGTTGCCTGCGGTGGAGCGCAAGAGTTTGACGGCAGGTACAAAGATATTTGAAGAAAACTTCGAGCATCAGGACGTTGGCGAGTACCTGGAAGTGTACGGGTTTACAAGCGGCGTGGACGCTTTCGGTTACGAGTATGCTTACAGCGTGATCGACGGTAAAATTTCGTTGGTTATGTTCAACGGCGGCGATTGGAGCGAAGTGGTAAAGACCAAGGCGGGTCTTATGCAGAACGGCAAAGTGTACACGTTGGTGTTCCGTTACAAAAAGCTTGTCGACGACGTAGCGGATGATATTGTCAACGTCAACGTAATGATTAACGACGGGCAAACCAATGCCAAGTACATTGCGTTCAGTACCGACGGCAAAGTGCGTGCTTTCACTACTGCGGGCGGTGGATTTTGGAAAGACATTAGCTTTACTTCTGTCAAACAGGGCAACGGCTGTTTCGAGGCGAGCGTTACTTTTGTCGCAACGGAAAATGCGCGAGTGGTGCTCGGGCAATACGGTTCGGCAAAAATTGCTTTGGATAACATTGCGCTGTTCGAGGGATTTGTAGGCGAGTTCGCTTATGCCGCTACGCCCGTAGACTCGCCTGACAAAAATGCTCTGCTCAAAACATTGGAAAACGCCAAGTCTCTTGACGGAACGGTGTTCACAGCGGAGAGTTTTGCAAAATTGACGGAAAAGATTGCCGTCGCCGAAAGTGTATACAACAATCTGGACGCTACGGCAGAACAAGTGGAAAAGGTTCTTGCCGAGTTGGAACAAGCCATTGACGGGCTGGTGGAGAAGGAAACTGCGGCACGCAATGCGTTTAGTCAAGCAGTTGCGGAGATAGCCGACTCCGGGACAAAGGCGGAAATGTTTGACAAAATCAATGCGGCAATTACGGCATACAAGCAAGTAACGGACAAAGCGGCGGTGGCGGACGACTACGCCAAACTGCAAGCGGCGGTCGACGCGTACAACGAATATGTGGCAACCGTCAACGGCGAAGTGACGACTGCAAGCGACGTGGCAACCAAGGTGTTTGCCGTGTCGGGCGGCGTGACTGCAGTACTTGCATGCGTTTATGTCGCAATCAAAAAACTGTTGGGAGGTGCGTTGTAATGAACAAAAGAATTCTGGCAGCACTGCTGTGCGTTGTGCTTGTGGTAAGCGTGTTTGTGCTTGTCGCTTGTGTAAAAGATCCTGATAACCCCCAACCCGACAATCCTCCGCAACCGCAAAAGACGGTGTACGACACGCTTAACGAACTTGCGGCAAAGTCGCATGAAAGCGGCAAACTGACTGTGGTTACCACCGTAGGTGACGACGTGCTTACAAGCATTTATACACTGACTACGACTGCCGACGGAATCAAGGTAGAGTACCGGATACAAACGTTGACAACAATGTCCGTTGACGGGCCTGCTACCGAACGCATCGCTACTACAAGCGGCAGTTACGTTGTTAAAGACGGAAAAGTGGTGCAGCAAAACGGTCAAAACTGCGACATAGCGTTGGAAACCGTATCGGCGCAAGGCATTAAGTTTGACAAGGCTTACTTTAGTGACGTCAAAGAGTCCGACGGCAAATTTGTAGCAAAAGTAACAAACGTAAATGGTTTTCTCGGCAACGTCGCGGCAACGGACATGGCGACGGAAGTAACCTACACCGCTCGGGCGTTGTCGACATTAAAAATAACTTACGCCACAACAAATGCACAAGTAGTTGTCGAATACGAATTTGACTAAAACGGTTGTATAAAGAGTGTAAATAGTTTTCTTCTTCGGTTGTAAAAACAGCCGTGAGATAAACGCAAGACCTGGCAAACCACCCAAGGCGAAGTCATGTGTTTACTCAAAATAAAAAACGTGTGAGGCAAGTATATTTTGCTTCGCACGTTTTTTATTTGCAGGCGGGTGTAAATTGTTTGTCGGTTCAAAGTTTTGGGAAATGCACGTTATGTACACATTGTAGTAGAAGTCATTATTTAAATCAAATTTTTTAGTTTCTTTACTTCGCTATAGTTGTTTTGCCCAGAAATCTTTTGTGCAGATTTTAAGTCGTCGCAAGTTTTTGTATATTAAACTTTTCACGTCCGACATTCTGTAAGCTGCTCTTTTGTGTAGTTTTGGACAATTAAAAAGTAGTTTTTGGGGTTGACTTGGCTTTTTTTTGTGTTATCATAGTTGTAGAAGGGCATTTTGTACAGTTTATTTTCGACACAAAATCTAATTGGTAAAAAAATAAATATCGATATTTTTAGTTGCAAACGGGAGGTATGTATGAAAACGGTACGCAAAAACTGCGTTATTCTGTCTTTATTATGCGTTTTAATCTTAACATTGTGTTTGGTTTCGTGTAACGACCATAGCGAAATAAAGGTAGAAATAGTAGGCAACTCTCCCGTAGAGCTTGCAGTGGGCGAGGTTGTCACCGACGAAATTTTAACAAGCGGCGTAAAAGCGACCGTAAACGAATCGACACAAAACGTTACAATCTACGTTGTGGACAAAAACGATCTGGATGTTTCAAAAGTCGGAGAGTATACCGTTGTGTTGGGTGTAAAACTCGACGGAGAGATAGTATACGACCGACACGGTGCGGTTACTTGTCAAAGAAAAGTAACCGTAAGAGAAACGTTTTATGCCGACGTTAAGTTTTCGTGTGCAAGCGATTTATATTTTGTAAAAGGTCAAACGTTTACAAGTCAAACGTTGCTTGACGGTTGTAGCGTAAGCGAAGGTTTTAGTTTGTATGTAAGGGACGAAACGGGACTAAACGTAAATTTGGTCGGGACTTATCGAGTGTACTTCGGAGTAAAAAAACAAGATAAAATCGTAAAAAAAGACTCCGAAACCGAACTTATTTTTACAAGAGAAATAGTAGTTTTCGATAGTTTGGAAAAGGACGACATTACATTCTATTTCAACGACGAAATAGAACACGAACCCGTCTATATTCAACATGAAAGCGGTGTAACACAGCTTGAAATACTCGACGAGGCGATAAGCGGCGTTTCCGCAAAGGATGACGACTTTAACTCGTACGACGTGCAAATCGTAGCTTTTGACGAAATCGACAGCGCGGTTAAGGGCGAATATAACGTGACAATAGGCGCATTTTATAAAAATCAGCCCCTGATAAGCAACGGACAAAAGGTAGAAGTTCGCCGAAAAGTCGTGGTAAAGCAGTTTGAAAAATTGTCCCGCCCCGAAAACGTTTCGGTCGGCGAAGGCAAAAACGCCGGTTGTATCGTGTTTGACAATCCGCCGTATGCGCAAGGTTTTACGGTAAAGATAGTCAACTTGGGACAAATGTATTCCGCAGAGGCAGTTGCCGAAATCGACTCGCAACAAAACGTTGTGTCGCTAGGCTTTTGCAACCTGCCCGACGGCGATTATACCGTATTCGTCAATGCCAGTTCCAAAGGATTTGCCGATTCGGACTATTCGGAAGGTTGCAATGTCGAGTATAAAGTGTTTGCAAACTACTCTGCAAACGACATAGCCGTCTGGCAAAACAGCGACCACGGAGAACCGTCTTTTGACAAAAAAAGCGGCACTGCAAAAATTACAACCACTCGTGACGGTTGGGGCAAAGCGAAAAGCGGCGAGTTTAGTTTGGACTACTCTCTAAATCCGTTGCTTGCGTTGGATATATACAAGGTGGACAGCGCTTATTTTGCTACGTTGTTTGTAGACAAAACGGAAATAAAGATAATAGACGACACTCGTAAAAACCTACCCGTTACGGCAACCATTCCGAAGGGAGGTAACAACGATATCGTAAAAGCCGCGCTTATCGTAGGTCCTACCGGTGGCGGACCGAGCGTTTACATACGCTCCGCACGTGTTTTTGCGCTTAATACGGTAGGTCAAGCCGAACTGAATCGGCCGTTGGAAACTCCGCAAAACATGCGTTTGGGCGACAACGGATATTCGGTAACATGGAACGCAATAAAAAGATGCGAAGGCTACTCCGTGCTTGTAAAGAAATATGCGGAACAAACGGTTGTCGCTTCGGATGTTGTCACTGAAAACTCTTTTGCCGTAGCAAACTTGCCTGTGGGACAATACACCATCGAAGTTATGGCAAAAGGCAAGCCCCCTTATACGATAGATTCCTCCGTAGCAACGTTTAGTTTCAGCGTAAACAGTTATGCAATGTTTAATGCGCAACAAATATCGTCGTTCGGCAATTCCTGGCACAGCGCCAAGGTTGCTTACGACAAAACTACCGAGCGTGCGGTGTTTAACCACAGCGGCAATGTTGATTACGGTGCGGTAGGATGCAATCCCATAAACGTTGATTTGTCACGCAAGCCGGTAGCGGTGTTGACGGATGTGTTTGTAAAGGGTGGTTTTTTGGCTCGCGGGTACTTTGGTTCGTCGAAAATGTTTGTGATGCAGCATGACACCGTTCCGCAAAACCGAGAGGGACAAAGTTATGCCAACATTTACAAACCATTGTGGATAGATGCAGACGGCAACCTTATTCCCGAAGCAAGCGGAACGATTGCTTCTCCGCAAGGGCAGGGTGGCTACTCGTTTATGATAGGTTTTTGCAAAGGCAAAGACTCTCGCGTTTCGGTAAAATCGCTAAGTATAGTGTATCTGGAAGCAATTTGATAGGATTAGGGAATAGCAAACAAAATTAAAAAGGGAATGCTAAGTCAAATTGTCGATTGTAGCGGCACCGCTATGTCGAAGCACCGATAAAAGGGGAAACACATTATGAATAATAAAAAAGTAGGATTGATATCCTTGACGTTGGTTCTGATCCTATGTGTTGGCGTAACGCTTGTAAATTTTAACATGGCGCAAGCGGACGGCAAAACGCAAATATCGATCAGCCGTATGGACAATCTTCCGTCTGTGGCTACCGACTACGTTTACAAGGATTGGAAGCAAACCACCAAAGATTACGTCGACTACGTGTTGAGCGAATCGTCGGTATACGACGGCCCGGATCCGTGGGGAAATTCGTTGGCGGAAAACCCCTCAAAAGTCGTTTCTTACGAGGACGCGAGCAACATAGACGCCTTTTTTGAAGAAACGGGTAATAAATATTGGTCGATACGCACATATTTGGGACTTACGGGCGGTTCGGTAGAAGCAATAAACTCCATTGCCGCGATACTTTCGGGTGCGCAAATAGGGCTGGACATGACAAACTACTCGGTAAACGGACAAACGCCTCGCAATTATGTAAGAGATATGGTGGCGTTTTATCAGGCCGAAAGCGGTTTTAACGTCGTCCTTAACAATGCAACGGGCTCTGGAGGGTCGTTCTGGTACGCATTGCTGCCCGGCTGCCTGTTTAGCAATCTCTATCAATACTATCCGCAAGAAACGTATCTGAAAGAAATAATCGTGGAAATGTCAAAAGTGTGGTTGCAATGTGTGGAAAACATGGGAGGAGCCAACTGTGACTTTTCTAACTGTCAAGGTTACGACATCAGTACAAGCAAACCCACATATTCAGCGTGGAAAGAACCCGACGCGGCGGCGGGATTGGCGTATATTTTGTACGGCGGTTACAGCGTCGCCAAGGACGATCCTTCTTATGCAAGTCTGGCGTCCGGATTTCTGACAGGAAGTATATGGTGTATGGACTTTTTGGAAGGGCTGGATTACTCGCCTTTTTACGAAGTTCTTACTTTCCTTGCACCGTCTGTCGCCTCCAAACTTAATGCTTTACACGGCAAAAACTACGACTTGACCAAGTACATAAACTGGACGCTGGACGGTTCCAGTAGGGTGCGTAGCGGTTGGGGTATGATAAACGAAAGTTGGGGCGGCAAACATACCTACGGACTTATGGGAAGCTTGACGGACGGAGGCGGTTATGCTTTTGCAATGAACACGTTTGACGCCGCATGGGGCTTTGTGCCTATGGTCAAATACGACACTCGTTACGCAGACTCGATCGGCAAATGGATGCTGAATGCTTCCAACTCGGCAAGATACTTTTACGGCGACAGCCTACCCTTGGACGGGGAAACGATAACCGACACCGTAAACGGAAAAACTTATTCTCATTGGAGTGGTTATTATCAGGCAAACAATTATTTCTCGCATGAAGACAAGGAATCGAGTTTTATAGCGTATGAAGGTTTGCGTAAGTATCGCAAAGGTTTTCGCCGCACGGGCGAAAGCAGCAAGTCTTTCTTCTCGGACGAACATTCGCCTTACGCAAGCGGAGATGCCTTTACGTTGTGGGTAAAAAACGAAAGTGCTACCGACCTGGGATTGTACGGTTCGTCGCATGTAGGATTTTTCGGTTCGATCATTTCGGCAACGGACGTGCCGCAAATTTTGCGACTAGACCTTAACGCAGCAGACTATTTCGGGCAAAACAGTTATCCGCAGTACTTGTACTACAATCCTTACAATCAAGTCAAGACCGTAAGTTACAAAAGGTCCGACATAAACGCTCGTCTTTACGACGCGATAAACAAAAAGTTTATCGATACGCAGGGCAGTGGCGAAACAGTGACGTTTAATGCTGCGGCAAATTCGGCAACTGTGGTGGTAGAATTGCCCGCGGAAGGCGAGGTTATATCACAAAACGGCATCTACTACTTAAACGGTGTTTACGTAACGTCGTCGCGCAGCACATTGTTTGCTACGGTTGACAAGTACGAAGACGGCGCATGGACGTCGATAAGCAACGGCGACAAGGTCAACGGCAAAATCCGTGTGTCTGCGTCTGCCGATATAGATCCTACCACAAGCGTAACGCATTTTGCGCTTTCGGTTGCGGGTAAAGAGATTTGTTCGCAAAACGATATTCCGCAAGATTATGTAGAAGTGGACCTTTCTTCCGATGATTTCCGTAGCGGAAACGGCAAAATAGAAGTGACTTTGGAGCTTGCAAACGGTAGTTCGCTAAAAAAATCCATATCGATTATCGTTGCAAAGTCCAAGCTGGAAGAGGTGATGAGTTTCGACACGGTCAACGAACAAACCGAAGCGTTTGCCGCCAACAAGGAGGCGTGGAACAACGGCAAGTACAACGATTTGCCCTTCGATTGCGACGTAACGTCTACGCAAGACGCAACTAAAATTACTAACGTAGGCGACAAAGGCTTCGGATCGGCTTTTACAAGGTTTTACGGTGTTGACTTGTCACGTACGCCGATATTGGAATTTGACATAAACCAAGTAAGTAGTTTGTGGGCGCTTAAAGTGTTTGTAGAAGGCGGCTCCGATACGGGGTATTACATCGTTATCGATACCGACGAAACGGGACACTACAACTTCGACCTTCTCGAATCGATAAAGAGTGCAGACAGAACCTTTGATTTGGAAGGCGTGCAAAGCATATCCGTGTGGATTTTGCCCACGGGCGGAACAAACTGTTACGTAACGATAAGCAATCTTAAAATATACTATTTGTTCGACTTCCCCGTGGTAGAAGAACCGTCCGTATACGAATGGGGCTTTACGTTTACAACGGGACACATCAATCTGTGGCAATCGCAAGACGACAACGCCACGGTGAGATACAACGACGGATTGACGGAACTCTGCTTTTCGTCGGACGGTAAAGTGGCAAGTCCTTACGTTTATACCGATTTGTCGCGCAATCCCGTTTTTAACGTCGTTATCGGTAACGCCGAAGGCGAGTATTCGTTGGGTGTAGCGTTTGAGGGCGACGACGCCGTTTACCTTTTGGCGACAAACCTTTCGGGTGCGTCAAAACAAACGGTAGCAATCGCAGACAGACTCAAAAAACTGTACCCGCAAAGCGAAAAAAGCGGTATTTGCAACATAAGAATAGTTGTTGTCGGCGTTGCGTCGGCTCAAATTTCGTTGCAAAAAGTGCAAACGTACTATCAGTTGACTCAGTGGGGCGTAACTGTCAGCGGGAGCGGTTTTGACGAGTGGTCGCCTAATGCAATGCAAGTTAGCAAAGGCCTGATTGAGCCTAACGAAAACGGCAAAGATTATCGCATAAAAAACGGCGACGCTTCGTCCAACCTTACTTCGATAAAGGGCGCAAGCGGCAAATACGACGTCAACTTTGATCGTAATCCGATAGTATCGTTTTCGATTGCCGACGTAAAAGGTAAATGGGAAGTCAGCGTGGCATTTTTTGACGATCCGTCCACAAATTACACGCTTATTGAACTGAATTCGCAAAAATATACAAAAACCTCCGTCAACTTGCGCGATGCTCTTACCAAATCAGGCGCAGGGGCTAAGCTAAGCGGTGTAAAATCTATTTACCTGCAAATAAACGTTCAAGGAGGCAAAAACTACGTCGACGTACGAAAAGTAGTTACCGATTACGATGTCGCAATGCCGTCTTTCGGAGAAGGAACAATTATTTCAGGCAGCGAAATTGCCACTTGGGATTTGGATTCGGAGTACGATTCATTGCTGAAAGTCGAAGGCAACGCTACCGTTTTACAGGAAAATCTAAGGGGAATCGCTGCGATTACATCACCGCCGGTCGCTGTAAACCGCAATGTTTCTTCCGTGTTGATACTGGACGTAGAAAAGATCGCGGGCGCACTGAAAGTGTATGCTTTGGTAGGCAATCAAAAGTACCTTCTTTCTCCCAAAAACGGATATGTTTCTGCCGGAACTATAACGATAGACGTTTGGGAAAGTTTGGCAAACTCGGGTTACGACGGAGTTAGCGAGCAACCGTTTATGGCGTTCAGGTTTGAGGTGACAGGCGCAGCAGCGTCGGTAACGTTTAACGAAGTTCTATTTGCTTACAGACTAGGTACAATAGACAAAATAACCGTGTCGGGCAACGTTTTGTCTTGGAAAGAAGTGCCGGGCGCAGAGTGGTATAAGGTATCTATATACAACGCCGTCGGCAAGGTCGTTCGCACGGAAAGATTTTACTCATCCTGTTCTTACGACGTAACAAAGTTAAACTTGGGCGACGGAGTGTATCGTATCGAAGTAACTCCGGGCTCCGCAACTACGATAAGCGGTAAAGCGACGGCGCAGGGCTTCAAGCAAGGCGACATAGAAAGCGTGCGCTTGTCAAAAGTGTCCGACTTTGATTTTGACGGATTGAAACTGACGTTTTCCAAATCGAACAACGCGCAGGGCTACGGTTACGTTTTGTACGATGTGGACGAAAACAAGATTATTACGCAAGGCGTCGTCGGCGAAAACATAATAGACTTCGGCAGCGCAGGACTCTCCGCGTACAATTACAGGTTGACCGTTACTGCACTGGGGGACGGCGTTGCCTATCTCGATTCCGACGAAACGGAGTACGAGTTTGCAACTCCTACCGTGGGACGCTTCGTACCCAAAGTGCTGGCAACCTATCCGTCGGTAAACAACAACGCATTTGCTACGGTTACGGACAGCGGAACGGCTTTATTGCAATTACCTAAAGGCGGAAACTGGGGCGAAATCGGCAGCGTCGCATTTAACCTTAATATGGACGAGAATCCCGTTTGGTACATCCGGTTCGGCAAGATTACCCACGGATACTATTTGCGCGTTTACGTTGACAACAACTTGTTGTACATCGACGACAAAGTCAGAGATAACTCGGCAAGATACGTAAACGTGGTAAGCGAATTGCGTCAACAAAATTCGATTGACGAATCGCTGCTTACAGGCACTCATACTGTACGTTTTTGTTTCGGTGTAACGGGTATTACTGCCGACGTGTCCGATCCTACGGTAGAAATAATTACGTCGCGTTTGTTTACAACCGTACCGGGATATATCGCTCCCGTAGTAGGCGAGCTGTCAACCCCGTCGGTACGGGTAGAAAAAGACCATGTTGTGTGGGACAAGGTTGACAACGCGCAGAACTACTATGTTACCGTTTCCAACGAATTCGGAACGTTGTATTCTCAAAGCGTTACCGATTGCTTTGTCGACCTGTCGTTTTTGTCGCAAGAGGGTGAGTATAATGTTACGGTAACCGCCCGCGGCGATAAGTATTTTGACAGCGAGCAAGGCTTTGTAACCTACAACCTGAAAGAGAGCAAACAGGGGTGCAAGTCTGTTTTAAGTGTAGATGCCTTTGTCGCAGGAGGATTGCTTGTGGCGTCGGCAGCAGTGGTTCTAATAAGAAAAAAAAGAAGGAAAGAAAGAAATGTTTAACAAGGTTACTCCCACGAAAACACAAGTGCAATACGTTGAATTCGAGCAGAACTGCAAAGTAGGCAACGCTAAATTAGAGTGGTTTGATTTGCAAGACAAAGTAGATTGTTACAATTCGTCCATGCCGTTTGAAATTGACGGGAAACAGTACATTTTGTGTCGTACTCAACCTCGCAACGGACTGTATTCCAAAACGCGTTTCTTTCAAAAAAAGTCTGACGGTTGGTATGTTGTTCCCGATTCGTACGTGTTCGATCTGGAAGACCCGTCCGTCGCTTATATCGACGGAAAATTGGTAGTGGCAGGCGTAAACGTTTCCTTTAACGACGGCGTTGCCGAATGGAAGACGGATTTCTACATTTGCAATTCGCCATACGAGGCACAATACCTGACAAGCGGACCATTGCACATGAAAGATATTCGTCTGGTACAACTGCAAGACGGCAAGGTGGGTGTGCTTACTCGTCCTTTGGGAAAGGAAATAAACGACGGCCATCTGGCGAGAATAGGATTTACCAAGATAGATTCCATTTACGACCTTAACGAAAACGTAATCGCGTCGGCTCCAAAGTTAAACGATTTCTTTCTTCCCGACGAATGGGGCGGATCCAATGCGGCTTACTTGTTAAGTAACGGTCTAGTCGGGATAATCGCACACAAAAGTTACCGTAGCTACGACCGTGAAGGAGAAAAACTGCACTATTACGGCGCGGCGTTTGCTCTGGATCCGAACTCCTTAAAAACAAGCGACATGAAAATAGTTGTTTGCAGAAAATGTTTTCCCTATTACGAACCGAGAGAACCAAAGTTGGCAGATGTAACTTTCATGGCGGGAATTATCCGTCACGAGGACGGCACTGCGACAGTTTACACGGGTTTAAGCGACAGTGCGGTAGGTAGCGCAACGATACCCGATCCGTTTTTAGAATATGAAAAAATCAAAACAATTTAAGAGCAAAGGTTTACGAAAGCAAAGCGACCTGATAAAAAATCGCGGAAGATACCTGCTACTGTTGCCTGCAATAGTGTTTATTGTGGTTTTTGCTTATTTGCCTATGGTAGGCATGCTGATAGCGTTTGAAAACTACGATCCCGTACAAGGCATATTCGGTAGCGAATGGGTGTGGTTTGACAATTTCAAGTTCTTTTTCAGCGGCTCGAAGTGGATCGAAGTTACCGTAAACACGCTGTACTTAAACGTGATGTTTATTATTACCGGTACGATTGCCGCACTTGCCATAGCAATTCTGTTAAGCGAGTTGTCCAACAAGATTTACGTAAAATTGTCGCAGACTTTTATGACTTTGCCTAACTTTGTAAGTTGGGCGTCGGTCGCACTGTTTTCGGTGGCGTTTTTGTCTACCGACGGCATAATCAACAAAGTGTTGACGGGCATTGGCGCAGATCAAATAGAGTTTAGCACCGATCCGTCTGTTTGGAGAGCGACTTTTATCATCATCAGAGTGTGGAAAACCGCAGGGTGGAGTTCGATAATCTACATGGCGGCAATAGCCGGCATTTCTCCGGATATCTACGAAGCGGCAAAAATCGACGGGGCAAACAGATTCCAGTGCATTTTCAGGGTAACGTTGCCTTTGCTTAAAGAAGTGGTAATCTTGCAACTGTTGTTTAGTATAGGCAGTGTGTTCAGAGGTGATTTCGGGATGATTTACCCGTTTATCGGCGACAATTCGTTGCTGTACCCTACAACAGACGTTATCGACACTTACGTCTATCGCGCGGTAAGAACGCAAAGCGATTTCAGCAAAACGATGGCGGTAGGCATATATCAATCCGTTTTGGGTCTGGTAATGGTGTTGGTTGCAAACGGACTTACTCGCAGATATGCTCCGGAGGCGTCGCTGTTTTGATATGAAAAAGAACGTAAACAAAATTAAACAGAATAAAAGCGACGTGGTGTTAAACATCGTTTTTTACGTGTTGCTGGGCGTGTTTGCTCTTATGTGCGTGTATCCGTTTTATCAGGTACTTGTAAGTTCGTTTGCCGACGAAAACACACTGATAAGCGAAGGATATCGACTTATCCCGTCCAAGTTTTCGCTGGATGCCTACCGCACAATCTTTGCCAACGACGTTATTCCGCGCGCATACCTTGTTACAGTTTTTATTACGGTAGCAGGTACGGCTCTTTCGTTGGTTGTAACAAGTCTTGCGGCATATGCGCTTTCGGGCGGCAAGTTGAAGTATCGCAACGGAATCAGTTTGTTTTTCTACTTCACATGCTTGTTTTCTGGCGGATTGGTGGCAAATTATTTGCTGATTACCAACTATCTGCATTTGGACAACAGCATTTGGGTGTACATCATTCCCGCTTGTTTTAACGTGTGGAACATGTTTCTGTTGCGCAATTTTTTCAACGAAATTCCTGCTTCGCTGATAGAATCGGCAAAAATCGACGGCGCAAGCGAAGGCATAATTGCATTTAAGATAGTACTGCCGTTGTCTTTGCCGGCAATGGCAACAATAGGTTTATTTACCGCTTTGGGATTTTGGAACGAGTGGATGGCAAGTTCGCTGTACATAGACAACGAAAAGCTGTATACGCTGCAATACATAATCGTGCGCATGGTAAACAGTATTTCGGCGGCGCAAAACGTCGGGCAGGCAGGACTTCCGGCAGGAGTTATATCCGTGCCTGCAAACACAATACGTCTGGCAACGGCAATGGTTACCGTAGGTCCCATCGTTTTACTGTATCCGTTTTTGCAAAAATATTTTGTCAAAGGACTTCGCGTTGGCGGAGTTAAAGAATAATAACGGAGGTTGATTATGAAAAAGAAAATCATTATGGTCGGCGCATTGTTATTGATACTTGTAATGGTCTTGCCATTACTTGTCGCGTGCAACAACTCGAGCGACAACGATCCCGGAACGATAAGTTTTTACTTGTGGAATGCCGACGGACTTACGCCTACCGGGTTTGAAAAGGTCTTGCAAAAGTACAATGACGAATATGCGGCTCAAAACGACGGACTTAAACTAAAATTTAAGTTTGAAGCCACGCAAGACACCTACAAGCAAAACCTTAATTTGTACTTTTCTGCCAAAAAAACAAATTACGATGTGGTGTTCGACGCGCAGTGGTTGTTGCTTGAAAAGTTTTCAACTCGCGGTTACTACTATGATTTGGCTTCGTACTTCAACAACGACAAGTACCCGGGGTTGAAAAAAGCGTTTAGTACCGAATATATCGAAAACAACAAGTTTAGCGGCGGAGTGTACGGCATACCCGTTACCGAATCGTTCGGCGACATATCCGTAACTTTTATTCGCAAAGACTGGCGCGAGCGGTGCGCTGCGGATACTTCCTGGACAAAGCCTGATTCGCTTGCGCAAAACACGGCAAAAGCCGCCGACTTGATTGACGGAATCGACAACTTTTCCGAGTACGAGTATTACATCTACTGGGTAAAAGACCAGGCGGGAAGCGGAACGATAAAAAGCGACGTGATTCCCATGGTGTGCAACAAGGACGGTCAGTACAG
>CAKQXG010000020.1 GCA_934281515.1 uncultured Clostridia bacterium
GGGTACGATAAAGGTACTGTTTCAGGGAAAAGCGGTAAAGAGCTACGTAGACAGTTTATGCGACAGCCTGACGCTAGGCACTGTTACCTTCGCGACAATAGCGGTGTGTCTTGCGACAATCTATTTGCGCAGTATCCCTTCGTCACCCACGTTATGGTTGGGATTGATATGGGGCGTGTGCAATTTGATTTTTCAGGTGTGCTACAACGTGGCAATGATAAAAGGTCCCGTTTCTTTTACGGGCGTATGCGCAAACTTCAGCATTATCGTTCCGCTTTTGTTCGGCTTTACGTTTCTTGGTGAGAAGTTTACCGTTGTAAAAGGCGTAGGCATAGCGTTGATCTTTGTCGCATTTGTGCTGTTACAAAGAAAAACCGACGACAAAAAAGTAAACGCGGTTTGGATCGTTTTGACTGTTGCGACGATGCTTGCGGCAGGATTTAGTAACGTAATTATGTCGGTGTTTAAGACTTTGCCCGTAGCAAGCGAGCGTAATTTGCTTATTATCGTAGGCAATGCTGTTTCGGCATTATTAAGTATATTGTGCGCTTTAATTGTCGGCGTGGCCAAAAAAGGCGAAAACAAACTAATTCTCAACCCCGTACCTAAAAATGCATTGCTGTTTGCAATATTGTCGGGAGTAACTCTTGCCGTGTATCAACCGTTAAGCATGCTTGCTCTTACAATGGTGGACGTATCATTGTACTATCCCGTTACCGGTGCGTTAGCCGTTATCTTTTTGATGGTGATCGGCATACCCGTTTTTAAGGATAAACCGTCGGTAAAACAAATAATAGGAGCGTGCGTAGGCTTATGCGCGATAGTGCTGCTAAACTTGCAAAACGGTTGAGAATGACGTAATAAAACGCAAAAAAAAGACAGTAGTGCCGACTGCGGAAGCGTCAAACTAAACGATATTCAATAAGCAAAGATTGAAAAAGTTTTTGCTGTTTTAATTAGAGAATAAGGAGAAGGAAAATGACTAACCAACCTAAAATCGGATCGGTACGGTTTGTAAACTTTACTTCGGGCGAAAAAGCCCCCGTAAGCACATTGAAGTGGGACGTAAACGGCACGGATCTCGGTATTCCCGTATATAGCGCGAAAGAAAATGCCTTGTGGTTGTTTTACGGCGACACATTCGGTACGCCACTTCCTTCGGATGTAAACTGGCGCGGTACGGTTATCGGTAAAACGTCCGACTTCGATTTTTCGCGCGGCGTAATGTACAGCGGTTTTGTCCCCGACAGTCAGGGCAACGCATTGGGACTTATCGTGCATCACAAGTCGGAGAACGACGAATACTACGAACGTACAAAAATTTGTCAAGGCGCAATCGAAGTAAACGGCGTTATGTACGCTTTTTACGAGTCTATCAGACATTGGGGCGAACCCGGCTACTGGGACGTCAACTACTCCGGCGCAATAAAATCGTCGGACGGGGGCAAAACTTGGCAACGAGTGTACGACCTTACATGGACTGCGGACAACGACAAATACCGCGACGTTGTAAAACGGCTTGCCGAGGAAGACGTAGATATGCGGCCGAGCGGAGTGACCGTTGACGTAGACAAACATTTCTGTCCCGCATTCGGACAAATGTATCCCATCTACGGCAAAGACGGTTACGTGTACGTTTACGGTCGCCGCGGCGGCAGACAGTACGGTGCGACGATTGCACGTGTTGCCGCAAGCAAAATAGAATGTTTTGACGAATACGAGTACTACGCAGTTCAAAACGGCAAGAGAGCGTGGATAAAGGGCGTCGACGGACTTGCCGCAATAAATGCCTACGAACGTGAAAGTTACGTCGTGGATCTGCCCGTAAGCAATTTTTCCGTCGCTTACAACAACTACTTAAACGGTTGGATAGCGATGTACTACAAGCCCATGCACGGAATAGTGCTTCGCGTTGCGCCTACTCCTTACGGACCTTTTGGCGACGAAGTCGACGTACTGTTGCCTTCCGAAAATCTACCGTGCGGCAAAATCGGTTTATACGGCGGTTTTACCCACGAACTAATGAGTGCAAACGCAGGCAAAAACATCTATTTTATCGCTTCTCAATGGAACGATAAAGCTTATTGTTCGGAATTGTTTGAAGTTTGCTTCGAATAAACGGACAATAAAAAGTTGTTTCATGCGGTTTGCCGTGGAACGACCGTGTTGTATAAAAATCCTCAAAAACGAATTTGTTTGCGTCGATTTTCGTACGAAAAAGAGTTTTGTAAAAACATTACGGAGGTAAAAAATGAAAAAGACTATTTGCGTTTTGTTGCTGATTGCTTTGACGTTTACCGCATTGTTTGCGTTGGTTGCGTGCAATCCTACCGACACAGAGTGGTACGTAGAAGAAGGTGCGGAAGTAATAAACGTTTATTTGCGCGACTTCGAAGACTGGTCCAACAAATACACAATCGATGCTATTCGTCGGTTCAATAAGGATCTTACCGACGGTATTCAGGTAGAGTACACGCTTTTGCTTGAAGATCAGTACGAAAACAAAGTACAGTCCGACCGCGAAGCGGGCAAGGCACCCGACGTGTACCTTATCAGTTACGGTAACTTGCTTACGGCAATCAACTACAACTACATTTTGCCGTTGGAAGATGTCCTTTCTCAAAAGATGCAAGATGACATTTCGCAGAGCGCGAGAAATTACGTGTACCTACGAGATCATCTTTACGCCGCGCCGTTTTGTTTCGAGCCGAGCATTATGCTGTTTTACAGCAAAAGTGCGTTTGAAAAAGCAGGGGTAAAGTCCGCTCCGAAAACTTATGCCGAAATGCTTGACGCTTGCGCAAAAATAAAGCCTACGCTAAGCAAATCGCAGTATGTGGTCGGTACTCCCAAAGGTTTGCCGCTAGGTTGGGCAAATATCGGTCAGTTTTATAATGCGGCAGGCGGACATTTGCCCATATCCGACGACTGGAGTGAAAGTCTTGTTTTACAAAACAAAGACGGTTACAAAGCATTCCTTGACTACTACACGCAACTATACATCAAGGGCTATACGCCTTTGCAAGACAGCGCAGGCGGTTACAATGAAATCATTCGCGAAGTGTGCGCAGGCCGCGCCGCAATGACGTTTGCCGGCAGCTACGCCGTAAGCACGATTTACGACGAGTATCCCGAATGCGTCGACGATATAGAAGTGGCGGTTGTCCCTACTAGGGACGGAACGACGAACATTGCGACTACTACAAACGGCGGTTGGTCTTACGTAATAGACAGTGCAGCCGCAAAACGCGTTGACGAGCAAGGTCGTACCCATGCGCAACTTGCGGCAAAATTCCTAGAGTTTTTGCTTACCGATCCGGTTGTTGCTCCCGAGTACTTTGAAAAAGCCAACTACTGCAAATCGGCGGGATACGACAGCGTTATCGCCGCTTTGGGAGAAAAGGGTGCCGAAAACAAGTATTATTCGCAAATTGCCCTTGCCGCAAGCAATGCAATAGCCACTCCGCTTTACAATTACGACATAACAACCGATTGCTCCAAGATGATCGAAGAAATTGTTATCAACGGCAAGACTGCCGATCAGGTAATAGCTGCCTTTGACGTTTCGGTTAAACAGATTATCAAAAACAGCGGACTTGCGGGCAAAAACCCGGCATTGCCGCAAAAATAATCGGAGAAACGATATGATTGCAAAAAATAAAAACAAGGCGGTAAACGTAGGCTCAAAAAAGTTTACCTATCGGTACAAATGGTGGGCCTACGCAATGATATTGCCTGCTTTTGCGTTGCTTACGATTTTCGTAATTACTCCGTTTGTAATGGCGGTGTATCGCAGCTTTACCGACTACTCCGCCTACAACGAAAATGTGCAGTTTGTGTGGTTTCAAAACTACGCTACGATATTGTCCGACGCTTCGTTTATGAAATCTCTCGGCAACGTCGTGTTGATGACCGTTGTTTACGCTTTGCTGATGTTTGTACTGTCGTTTTTGTTTGCATTGTTGCTTACAAAACTGACTCCCAAAATGGCAAACGTGGCAAAGGTAGTAACCTATCTACCGTTTATGTTGTCGGGAATTTTGCTTTCGGTAATATTCCTGTTCTTGTTCAGCAACAACGGATTGTTCAACGCGTTGCGATTGTCGGCGGATATGGACAGAATATCCTTTTCCGTGAACGGTTTGTGGCCCTATGCGATAATCATTCTGCCGTTGTTGTGGGGAGGCTTCGGGTACAATTCGTTAGTCATGTACGCAGGACTGCTGAACATACCCAATTCTTATTACGAAGCGGCAGAAATCGACGGCGCAAACGGTTGGCAAAAGCTGTGGGGAATAACTATTCCCAATATGAAAAACTACTTTGTGCTGATAATAATCAATCTTATCACAGGTGGTCTGCAAATGTTCGAATTGCCGCTTATGATGACGGGTGGCGGACCGCTTGAAAAAACGTTGACGCCGGTATTGTTTATCTTTTGGCAAAAAAGCAATCCGAGCATATCCGAAAGTGCGGTCGTCGCCGGCGCAATTTTGATTATGATTCCCATTGCGGCAATCAACATGATCGTATTCAAGTTGATTAGGTCTGAAAAGTCCGTCGACGAATAAAGGAGGCGCGTATGGAAACAAAAAATAAATACGATTCTGCCTTGAACGACATTTTGAAACAAACGTCACAAAAATCGATCAATGCAAAACGATGGCGAACGTTTCGCAAGGTATTGTTTGTAGTTATTGCCGTTGCAGTAATGGCAGTAATTGCTTTTCCTATTTTTTGGGTGGTAACGGGCGCGTTTAAGGGATACAAAGAAATTTGGGATATCCCACCGCACTGGTGGCCCAAAAATTTTACCCTGGACAACTTCAAAACTGTGTTCAAAGTGGACAGACAGACTAACTTCGGCATGACGTTGTTGAGTACGGGGCTTGTCGCGCTTATGGCAACCGCCGGTTCGTTGTTTGTCAACACGTTGGCTGCGTATGTCTTTGCTCGCATAGAGTTCCCTTTCAAAAAGGTGTTGTGGGTACTGTATCTGTTTCCCATGTTTGTTCCCGGGATAACGATATTGCTCACATCGTTGAAAGTTGTCAACTCGCTGGGACTTGCCGACACAATTTGGGTGCTTGTCGTCCCGGGACTTGCGAGTGCGTACCAGACGTTCTTTTTCAGACAGTTCTTTTTGGGCGTACCCGCTTCCTACGAGGAGGCTGCCGAGCTTGACGGTTGCAACAAATTGCAGATATTTTTCAGGATTTTTTTGCCTATGTCAACAACGCCGCTTGTAATACAGGGCGTAAACATCTTCCTGGCACACTGGAACAGTTACATGTGGCCCGCACTTACCGTTACCGGCAATACAAATCTTATGCAGGTAATGCAGGTAATTGCGTCGTTCCGTACAAGATACGCAGGCAATTACGGCGTGGTAATAGCGGCATCGCTTATCAGTATGATGGTACCTACGCTAATATTTATTTTCGCACAAAAGAAAATTGTACAGGGCATTGCACTGTCGGGTATTAAATAATTTTATTGGAGAGTACAAAATGAGTTTGTCAAATCTAAGCAACATCTTTACAAAACGCGATTTTACTCGCAAACGTCTTACCAGTTACGACAAGACGGGCGGTAACGACGACAGATTACATATCGCGTCGGGACAAACGATTACCATTGCTCAGGATAGGGGCGCAGGCGTAATCACGCACATCTGGACAACCCTGTTGAATGCGCCCGAATGGGAACGTAATTGCCTTCGCAAAATAGTAATCAGTATGTATTGGGACGACAGCGATCATCCGTCCGTGCAAGCTCCGATAGGCGACTTTTTCGGTATGGGGCACGCCATGAGCAAGAACTATGTTTCCGCACCTTTGCAAATGAGTCCCGAAAACGGACGCGGATTCAACTGTTGGTGGCCGATGCCCTTCAAAAAAAGTTTCCGTATCGACATAACAAACGAGTGCAACACCGAATTGCTGTTTTACTTCTACATCGATTACGAGCTTCATGCGCAAGCAGATCCCGACGCAATGTATTTCCACGCGCTGTGGAACAGACAACTTACCGTCGGTCACGACAAGGCAAGTTTTGAAAGTCATGACAAGTGGTGCTTTACAGGCAACAATCTTGACGGCAGCGAAAACTACGTAATTTTGGACGCAGAAGGCGAAGGCGTTTACTGCGGTTGCAATCTGGGCATACACAACCTCGATCAGACCAAACACTGGAATTGGTGGGGCGAAGGCGATGATATGATTTTCATTGATGGCGCAAAGGTGCCGACCTTTAACGGCACGGGCTCGGAGGACTACATCAACACGTCTTGGTGTCCCCAACAGGAATACAGCGCACCCTATCACGGAATTATCCTCGGTGGAAAGGAAAACTGGGGTGGCAAAATTGCCGTATATCGTTACCACATTCAGGACCCGATCAATTTCAGCAAGTCGATAAAGGTGACAATCGAACACGGACACAACAACAATCGTAGCGACGATTGGTCAAGTGTGGCTTACTGGTATCAGACAAGTATTCACAGTGCGTTTGCGCCCATTGCGCCCGTTGCGGAGCGTATGCCGGTAGACGAAAACGCATTGAAGTGGAATGACACCCCGATACTGGAAAAGGTGTAAACATCGGTCTTACGGATTTGTCGGAATGACAAACCGAAAAATAATTACAAGGAGAAATAAAATGAAACATGCCAAATCAAAAAGAATGCTTTGCATAGTTCTGGCTTTGACAATCGTACTCGGCTGTTGTGCGTTTACCGCCTTTGCCGAAGAGAGTACGCTTGAACTGTGGTCGGTGCTTACCGCCGACGGTGCGGACTTCTTCACTCAGACGGGTGACGCGGCGGCGCAAGTCTACAAAGAAACTAAGGGCGAACAAAGCAACAAGTTTATCCGCATCACCGCAGGTAACAGCGGCAAGCAATGGGGTTCGTTCGGACTTAAAACCGACGTACTCGGCGAGGCAGGGTTGTATCGCATCGAGTTTGACGCGCGTATTCCCGATGACTACAATTCCGCCAACTTCTTCATTGGGGTCTACCTTCCCACAAAGAACAATACTCTTGCAGGCAGCAAGGACGCTTTGACGGCTCTTATGGGTAAAACCAACGAATGGGGTTTTAGGCACATCGTTGCGGAACTCCAAGTGGACAGCGCAGGCGCAAGCGTGCTGAAATTCGGTCTTGACTGCACAAACGGCAATTACATCGACATCGACAATATTGCCGTTTACAAACGTACTTCCGACGTGAGCTACGGCGAGGAAAACCTTGCAGGCGCAAACTGTGATTTTGAAGAATTTGTAGAAAAGGGCGGCAGTCAGACGTTGACAACAGAGTGGAATAATAGCTTTCTTGCAACGGTAGACGCCGGCACGGCAAGCCTTGTGTACCTTACGGACACGAGTGCGGGTTTACGTTTGAATCGTGAAACCACAGGCTTTGCTTCTTTCGTCAAAGACTCCGTCAAAGGCTACGCGGCAGGCAAATACACCGCACGCGTCACATTGGTTGCCGACAGCGGTTTTACCACCGACAACATCGGTTTCCGTATCAACAGTTCGGCAGGCACACTTGCCAACGATATAAGGCTGACAGGCGACATTACCGCCGACGGCAAGACGGAAAGCGTACTGACGGGCGAATATACCGTCGAAGCTTACGCCGAATGGACGCACTTCAACATGTGGTGCAACATCAAGACGGCAGGCAAAGGATTGACCATTACGAAAATAGAAATCCTCAATGCGGCAGGCGAAAACATCGACAAACTCGGGGACCTTTCAAAAATAGCGATACCTGCGACCGAAACGCTTACCGGACTTGTTTCCGCTAGTTGGGCGCACGGCTATTATGTACCTGCAAGCGATTTTGCAACGACAACCATAGTTAAAGACGGCGACGACGTAGTGCTAAAAATGGCGCCGAGCGGCAATGGCAATGCATTTACGTCCATCACCAAATCAATCGATACCACCAAAATTGTGCCGGGTAAAACCTACGCAATCAAACTGTCCGTCAAGGGAGGCTCCAAGTTTACCACCGACAACTTCGGTTTCGGTTTGTGGACAAACAATAAGGTACGTATCGAAAGTACGATTTCCTACGCAGGCATTTCTTCAACCGAAAGCGTTGTCATCGGACTGATTACCGTTCCTGCAAACGCAACGCTTAACGGAAATATGGATATCTGGCTTAGCAACAACAAAGTTGTAGACGAAGACAACTACCTGCTTGTAGACGACATTCAAATCGTCACCGTGTCCGATGCCGTATTCGGCTCGGATCTCATCAAGGGCGAGGCAGAAACGTCGATAGGCGCAATGGAACACATCGAATACGTGCAGCAACCTACTCTTCGCGAAACTCCTTCCGTTGACGGATTGTACAAGACATTGCTGTTTAAGCAAGGCGATTTCGAAACATACGACGAAGGCTTCACTTTCGGTCAAGCAAACGAGTCTACCGCTTACTGGGGCAGCGTAAACCTTGACGCACCCGGCAAAGTGGTGAAGGACGGCGCAAACAAAGTTGCAAAGATTTCCTGGGACAACAACGCCAATCACAGATACTCTTCGATGTACATTCTTACCGACCCCGACGAAATGGCAACGGAAGGCGCAGTGTTCGAACTGTCATTCAGGTACAAACTGACAGGTAACTCGGCATTGGCAAACGTGGCGTTTATCGGCGCAACCAACAGTTCCGATTTCTGCATTGATCTGGATGCGGTAAAAGGTGCAGGCACTTACTACACAAGCGGTGTAAATATGGACATTTACCCATACTATGTGACAGAAAGCGATGTTGAAGGCTGGTTTAATGTACGTTTAGTGTTCAAGGCTAATATAGGTCTAAAGATGCGCAGCAACTCTGTACGTTTTCTTCTAGACACTATGCAAAACGAAGACAACGCATTGTACATCGACGACGTCAATCTGGCTCTGTACGAAACGGAATGTACTCACCACACTGACGCAAATAACGACGGCAAATGCGACAAGTGCAACAAACAATTGCCTTGCACCGAGCATGTAGACGCAAACACTGACGGTAAGTGCGACAAGTGCGGAGCCGACATGCCCAAAAAAGAGAAAAAGAAGGGTTGCTGTGGCGTTGTCGAAACAAGCGTTATAACGATTATGTTCGTGACGGTTCTTGCTGCGGCAATGCTTGTGACAAGACGTACTTCGAGGAAACAAAAATGAGTAACAAATTCAGATTTGCGGCAATTGTGATGTGCGCCGTAATTGTTCTGTCGGTAGTGGGACTTGTCGCTTGTAACGGCGACAATCCCGACACTCCCAACGGTACTCCGCTCAACGTGTATTCCGACAAAATTTCGTCGGTTTACGACGTGGCAATGCTGACCGGTGCGCTGGGCAAAACCAACACTTTGACCGAATGGGGTATCGGAGGAACCGATTTGGGATTTCCGTACTACGACGCATCTAACAACAAAATGGTCTTTTTGTTCGGCGACACCTTTTCTTCCATAAACAAAGGCAATGCCGGTTGGCGTAGTAACGTGATTGGTGTGACAAGTGATTTTGACGCAAGCGACGGCATTACATTCGACAGTTTTATCCACAACATATCGGGCATGGCGAAGCAAGTGATAGATTCTCCCCACGACACGAGTAACAACGGCGAATACACAAGTATTCCCACGGGTGGAATCGAACTGAACGGCACTCATTACGTGTTTTATATGGCAATTAAGGATTGGCAAAACAACACGTGGAACGTAAACTATTGCAATGTTGCCAAGTCCACCGACGGCAAAAACTTTGTTAAGATGGACAACCTGTATTGGCTAAATGCTTCGACGAAAAACAGTCTTGCCGAAGCCAATGTAATGAGTACTCTCGGCGTAACCAAGGCCGACGCGGCAGGTCACGTGGCACCCGGATTTATGCAGATTTTCCCTTATGTAGTGGGTGATTACGTGTATTTGTTCGGTCTTTCCAGCGGCAGAGCAGGCGGTGTAAAACTCGGACGGGTACTTAAAGCCGACATCGAAAGTTTTGACAAATATCAGTACTACCATGGCGGTAACTGGTACACGGGCGCAGAGGGACTATCCAAGGTCAAGGACGAAATGGACGAAGCGTCGTATGTAGTTTTACCGACCGTAGGCGAAGTGTGCGTATCATACAACAAGTATCTTGACGCACACATGATGACCTACTACACCAACAACAAAATCGTGTTCCGTACGTCAAAGGATCTTGTCAAGTGGAGCAAGGCGGAAACAGTCGTCACCAATGCGGAGTTTTTGCAGTTGTACGGTGGATTTACTCATGAAAAGTACACAAGTTCCGACGGAAAAACGATTTATATGTTTGTGTCCAAGTGGTACAACAGCGTTGATATTACCGACAAAACGGGCTACAACGTGCGTGTGCTAAGTTTTACGTTAAAGTAAAAAAACTAAAAATCGTCGTTACGTCGGTTAAGCGTCGCGACGCCGAAAATCAACGACTGTCGGGCAGTCAAGCGGCAAGTTTGGCTGCCCGTCCTTATTAAAAGACGACGTTGTTGACAATAAGCGGATAAAAAGGTATAATAGGAGAAAAAATGTCGTATACAATATATCCCAAGAGCAAATACGTGGCAAAGATTAAAGAGAAGTCGGTTCTTTTGGGAAGCAAAGCATACAGTCCCACAACTAAGTATAACATTGGCGGCAGCGATTTGGGCATTCCCTGTTGGGACGACGTTCGTGGCAAAATGTATTTTTGGTTTGGCGACACCTTTCACGAGGAGAACAAAATCGGTAGCGATTGGCGTAGCAACGTGGCAGGTATTTCGTCTTGTAACGATATTTCCGAAGGGATAGTCTGGGATGATTTCTTGCACGACGAAAAAGGTCACGCTAGGGAAATAACCTGTTCCCTCAAACGTACAAACGACGAAAACATCGAAGTTACAAATATTCCCACGGGCGCGATTTGCATAAACGGCACACACTACATGTTTTATATGTCCATTTCAAAATGGATGCCCGGTCTGGGTTGGATAGTGAGTTACAACGGAGTAATGAAGTCGCAGGACGGCGTAAACTTTTCGCGTAGCAGAACGGCATTTTTTACTTGCGACAATCCCGACGTAGCGCAAAATCTTTTGGGAATCGGTCAGGAGGAATATGACGCGCACTTTCATCCAAACTTTGCGCAGACATTTCCGCTTCTCGGCAACGACGGATACGTATATCTGTTCGGATTGAAAGCGGGGCGGCATGGCGGAGTAAAACTTGCTCGCGTAAAGCCCGAGGATATCGAAAACTTTGACAAGTATTACTACCGTGTTTCGGACGGCACTTTTGTGCAAGGCGAAGAAGGTCGCAAACGCTCGGCAGAAGAGGACTGTTTTATCGTTCCGCCCGACGTCGGCGAAATATCCGTTTGCAGATGCGACAAACTCGGTAAATATTTTATGACGTATCTGACCGACAAGCTTGCTTCCCGCGATACGCCCGGTATAGTGTTGCGCGTAAGCGACGACCTGATAGAGTGGAGTCAGCCCGAGTTGTTGATTACATATTTCGATTACTACAAGTTATACGGCGGTTTTATGCATCGGAAGTTGGCTTCACCCGACGGCTCAAAAATGTATATGTTGTTGTCGCAGTGGATATCGCCGAGAAAGCGCGATCACGGCTACAACGTAAAATTGATGGAGATAACCCTTAAATAAATGACTATCGACGAAATTGCAAAACAAACGGGATATTCTCGGGCAACGGTTGCTCGCGCCCTATCCGGCAAAGGCTATTGTGCTAAAGAAAAGAAAGAAATCATCTTGCAGGTTGCTCATGACGGCGG
Organism: uncultured Clostridia bacterium; assembly: GCA_934281515.1. GTDB lineage: Bacteria > Bacillota > Clostridia > Christensenellales > CAG-314 > Fimimonas. Next base: position 11,806 of record CAKQXG010000020.1, read on the forward strand.
ATACCGTCCCAATTATTCCGCAAGATGTTTGCGCGAAGATCGCACAAACAGAATACTGGTGTGCTTGCCGAACTTCAGCAACTCGTTCTACTTCAATCTGATAAGCGGTCTTACCGAAAAATTCGCCGAGTCAAACTATTGTCTTATGTTGTTTGACAGCGGCGGAGACCCCAAAAAAGAGTTGGAAAGCATAAATATGCTAAACGAAAAGTATTGCGACGGACTTGTTTTTGTATCGTTGGACTTCAATGACGACAACATTGCCGCCGTTCGTGCATCGGGACGTCCCGTAGTGCTTACCAACCGTTACCTGGGGTTAAAACCCGACGACAATTTCGATTACGTCTATCTCGATCATGAAAAGGCAATGTACAAGGCAACTATGCATTTGTTGGATTGCGGTTGCAAACGTATCGCGTTGTTTGTCGGTAACGACGAACAGCAAACTTCGCGCGAACGTACCCAAGGTTACTACGCCGCTCTCGCCGAACGCGGGATTGCCGTAGATCGCAACCTGGTTGTGGACGCCGGGTTTAAGGAAGATATCGCCGCGGCAAAGTTTATCGAACTTGTCAACGAAAAGGTGCCTTTCGACGGCGTAATCGCCGCAAGCGACTTGATGGGTATGGGTATTTATCGTGTCGCAAAGAATTACAATCTGCAAATCGGCGCAGATTTCAAAATGGTGTCTTTCGACAATACCGATTTTACCACAATCGCAAATCCGGGCATTACGTCCATAGACATGCGACAAAGAGAAATAGGTACAAATGCGGCAATATTGCTTACCGAACGTATCCGCGGACGTAAACAAAGCAAGACGGTGGTTCTGGAACCGCGTGTGATAGTACGCGAATCGTCAATGTAGTTTTTCTTGCTTGCAACAAATAAGGCAAATTTAAAATCAAAATCATTCTCATACGCTTGCCCTACGGCAGGCGTATGTTGATAAAACGTAAATGCCCGATGAGTAGCGGGGAAAGGAAACGATAATGTACAAGGAAAAAATAAAAGGTTATATGGAAGCGGAACGGTCGTGTATCGACGCGTTGATAGATTCTACGGATAATCAATACGATGAAGTAATAGAAACTTTGCTTAATTGCAAAGGCAAGGTGGTATTTTTCGGCATAGGCAAAAGCGGACACATAGGGGCCAAGCTGGCGGCTACGTTTGCCAGTACGGGAACTCCGAGTATGTTTGTGCATGCGGCGGAAGCGCGGCACGGTGACTTCGGGATGATAGAATCCCGCGACGTAGTAATATTGCTTTCTCACAGCGGAAGCACAAGCGAGACAACTACGGCGGTGCCTGCGTTAAAGGCGATAGGGTGTACGACAATAGCGTTTTGTAAAAGTGCGGAAAGCGAGTTGGCAAAGCAGTGCGATTTAAGCATAACCTATCCGTTTGAGAGGGAAGCGGACAAGTTGGGCGTGGCGCCGAGCAGTAGTACCACTGCGCAGTTGGTGCTAGGCGATGCAATAGGTCTGACGTTATCCGAGTTGAAAGGGTTTACGCGAGATGATTTTCATAGGTATCATCCCGGCGGAGCGTTGGGAAAGATGTTGGAGGAACACAAATGAGCGTGCTTGTAGTAGGAAGTTTTGTAGTAGACCTGGTAGCGCAGTGCGAACGTGCGCCCGAAGCGGGCGAAACGCTTACGGGAAAATCGTTTAATATATATTTAGGCGGAAAAGGAGCTAACCAGGCGATAGCCGCAAAACGAATGGGTGCAAACGTGGTGATGGCAGGATGTCTCGGCACGGATATATTCGGGGACGACTTTATAAAGACGTTTAAGCAGGAAGGATTGTCTGTGGAGAATATAACCCGGACTGAAGAAGATCGCACGGGTTGTAGTCTTGTGACATTAGAAACAAACGGACAAAACAGAATATGTATGACGCCGGGAGCGAATCTGCATTATACAATAGACGACCTGAAGAAGATAGAACCGCTGATAAAGGAAGCTAACGTAGTGGTAACGCAGTGCGAAATGCAACCCGCGATAGTGGACGAATTGGCAAAACTGTGTAAAAAATATAAGAAAAAGTACATATTGAACCCTGCCCCTGCGCGACAGTTCAGCGACGAAACGCTGTCGACGTTGTACGCAATAACGCCCAACGAGACAGAGTTGGGTATAATAGTAGGCAGGGAATTGAAAAACGAAGAGGACTACGTAAACGCATCGAAGTATTTGATAGCGAAAGGCGTGCAAAACGTGGTGGTAACGTTAGGAAGCAAGGGAAGCCTGCTGGTAAATGCAACGCAGATAGAGAGAGTACCTGCAATGAAAGTTACGGCAGTGGATACGGTAGGTGCAGGCGATTCGTTTACGGGATCGTTGGCGGCGTTTGTAGACGAAGGCAAAAGCGTGTTGGACGGAATGCGACTAAGCACGATTGTGGGCGGCTTGCAAGTGCAGCGGCGCGGAGCAATTCCGGCAATGCCGTACCGTAACGAGGTTGCAGAAATAGCAAAAACAAGCGGCTTGCTTTAAAACGATATCCGATATAACAACCTGATTGTTTCTATGGAAAACGAATTTGAAAACAAAAGTGAAAAATACGGCTTGCCACACAATCGATGGCAAGTGTTTGGCGACCGAGTCAAAACGCACTTCGGCAAATTTCTCCTTTGCGGGTTGATTCTGCTGATTTTTGCATTGCCGTTGTTTGCCGTAAGGATGTATGCAGATATGTCTGTTGCGACATTGTATGACAAATACAAGCAAGAGTTGCTGACCGCCGAGCAATACAATGGTGCAGTGGCAACGGTAACATTGGTGGCTTCGGCGTTGAATGTGGTCGGCTTTCTCGTGCTTGCTGTCGGATTGTCCGGCGTGGTGCGGCAGGTGCGGCAAATGGCGTGGTCAGAGCCGCTGGAGTTTTGGCGTGACTTTGCCGTCGGCATCAAACAAAATGCAGGCAGATATCTGATTGTGTTTTTCGTGCTGGGACTACTCAATGCGTTCGACGCTGTTGTTATGCAAACACGCAACGATGTACTGTCATACGTTCCGTTGTGTTTGTATGTGTTTATACTGCTGCCGAGCGCATTGCATATGCTTGTGCAAGTGGCGATTTACAATCACAAGTTCGGCGATATATTTGCCACTTCGGCATTCGTTTATCTCAAAACATTGCCTGTGTCGATATTGTTTTCCGTCTTGTTTATGTCCTATGGACTGTTTGACATGATTTCTTCCTTTGCCGTGCGCTATATATGCAAGGTTCTGTTTGTTGTGTTGTTGCCAATAGGTATACTCGGTTGGTTTTTATACGTGTGCTCGGCGTTGGACAAATACGTCAACAAACAAAGCTATCCGCAACTTGTCGACAAGGGCGTATGGCGGCTATAAAACATAAAATCCAATCGAATATAATACGACCGGGTAGCTACTTAAATCGCCGCTCGGTCGTAAATTTTTGTATACGTATCAACTTTTTTATGATTTCTTTGCACTTGGGTCGCGTTTGCCCTGGCAATTTGTCGCTTTTAAGCAATGTTTTATATTTACAAGTTGTTTCTTTTTAATGGTAGCGTTACTCGTTTTATCGGTTACTTTTTCTTACGTCGGTAATAGGACGGCGCATGCCCGAATGTCTTGCGGAAAAGCTTTCCGAAATAGTTGTAGTCGTGTACTCCCACTTTGTCTGCAATGTCCGTCAAAGGGTCATCGGTTGTTTCGATAAGTTCTCTTGCGCCCAACATGCGTTGAGCCGTGACGTATTTTTTGGGCGGCATGCCTGTTGCCTTGACAACCGCGGTGTAAATCTGCTTTTCCGACATGCAAAACGCCTCGCACAGTTCGTCGGAGTCCAACGGTTTGTCGAGATTCGCTTTGATGTATGGCGAAATCGTGTTTTCAAATACGTTGTGCTTGACGGTTATCAGGTTTTTGTTGACGGCGTACTCGAATATGGCAAGGGTCAGTTCCTTTACCGCTTCAAATTTTTGTTGGGAAAACCTGGTTGTTTTAAAGTACAGATTGCGCATTTCCTTTTCGTTTAGTCCGTACTCGGCGCAATACTTTGCAATGGTGGCAATGGACTGCTTTTCGGTGCGTGTGTCACGCATGGGACCGATGACGATGTATCCGTATATTATTTTGCCGCGTTGCAACTTGATTACCATTTCTTTCATTCCGAAGTGACACGCATAGTGCATGTTATCTTCGTCCGACTGTTTTACCTGTTGCATTGCGCCGCTGTCGGAGCTTTTGCAGCGGTCGGCGTAGTGGCATTTGACCATTTGACAAAACTTGTTGCCGGGTTCGGTGCAAGCGTAGGTGCCCTCGAAGTTTTCGTCGTACAGTTGTACCGAGGCTTTGGTAAGGTACCCAAGGTGCGTAAGTAGTTTCTTTGTAAGTTGAAGATCGAAGTTCAGCATGTTTCAAGTATATCACACTCGGTGCAAAATTTCAACGCTTTTGCGGAATAACATAACAAAATTGCTGAATATGGCGAAAAATTACCTACTTTTTGTCGATTTTGATACTATCAACGGCGAAAGGCAAGTGATATAATGTTTATGTAAGCCGAAAATGTCACCGAAAAGGGCAATTTTCCTGCGGTTAAGTAATTTTTGACTTACTACATTTTTTCGTTTCGGCATATTCGTCGAGGCGAAATATCGTCCCTTTTCGATGTTTGCGCATCGAAAGGGGAACGCTTTTGATTTTTACGAGGAAGAAAAGATGTCGCTAAATAAAATCGGCGCACTTGTCTGTTGCGCGAGCAACGGAGTTATGAAACCGACCGTGGTAAAAAAGCTCGTTGATATATTGGAAAAGATCGGCTACAACTTGTTGGAGTTGTGTATTGACGACCTGTATCAAATTGACGGCGAACCATTTTTCGGTTATATGCGCGGCGGGTACACGCACGAAGAAATCAAGGATATGGACGCGTATGCGCATGCTCACGGGGTGGAATTGGTTCCGTGCATACAGACATTGTCTCATCTGGACAATTTGGTCAAGTTGCCGATTTACGCCGACATTGTAGACATAGACAACATTTTGCTTGTGGACGAACCTAAAACCTACGAGCTGATTGACAAAATGTTTGCTTCGCTTGCGGCAGACTTTACAACTCGCAACATAAACATCGGTTTTGACGAGGCGCAACACGTCGGTTTGGGCAAGTACCTGGACAAGCACGGTTATGCAGACCGACATGAGTTGTTGTTGCGACATCTCAACAAGGTAGTGGACATCGCCGCCAAGTACGGCTTCAAGGCGCATATGTGGAGCGACATGTTTTATCGCTTGTCCAACCACGGAGAATACAGCGTGCCTGACCCTGTATTGCCGCAAGACGTAATCGTAAAGGTTCCCGACGTGGAGTTGTGCTATTGGGACTACTACAATACAGACGAAACAATGTACGATGCCATGATGACTTCGCACGAGCGTTTCGGTAAACCCTTGTGGTTTGCTTGCGGCGCATGGACGTGTATGGGTTTTTCTCCGTTAAATCACTACGCGCTTAAAACAATTGCGCCTGCATTTAAGCAAGTTGCCAAGCATGGCATAAACAACGTGCTGGTCACTTTGTGGGGTGACAACGGACATGATTGTAGTTACTTTTCGGCATTGCCCGTGTTGTACGCGGCAAAACAGTACGCCGACGGCAATTTCGACGAAGCGGCAATCAAAAACGGTTTCGAGCAGTTGTTTGGGTTAAACTATGATGACTTTATGTCGCTTGATTCGCCCAATGCTGTGGGTGACAACGAGAATTACTCCAAGCCGTACAGCAGTTGCAAGGCATTGTTGTTCAACGACCCGTTTTTGGGGTGGAAGGACAGCGCAATAGCAAACACTACACTGCCTGACTACAACAAGCTTGCAGTCGATCTTGTCGCAGCAGGCAAACGCAACAAACAATACAAGTATCTGTTCGACAACATGTCCGCGTTGTGCAAGGTACTTGCGCTTAAAGCGACGTTGGGGATTGACATACGTAACGCATACAATGCAAATGACGGTAAAACACTGTTAAAACTGTCAAACAGGTGCATTAAAACGGCGAAATCGGTACTAAACTTCAAACGAACGTTGCAAGCTGTGTGGTTTGCTGACAACAAGCCTTTCGGCTGGGAAATACATGAAATACGTCTCGGCGGGTTGATCTCGCGTTTAGAAAATTGTGCGGCTCGCTTGAAGGAATACGTTCACGGAAAAGTGAGCGAAATACCCGAACTCGAAACGGAAGTGTTGCCGTATGGCGCAAACAAAGTCGATTGCAACGTGTACAAGGCACTTGTAAGCGTTTCGCAGTTGTAATCGATGCAAGTCGGAGCATGCGTCGCAGCTTCGAAGAAAAGAAAGGATTTGTATGAGCAAAGGAAGAATAACAATACCTACCGACGAGAGTTTTGTCGATGGTACTAGGATAATTGCCGATTTGTGGGGAGCCGACGCCGTGCGCGATTGCGACGGCACCAGACTGCCCGACAACGCTGCCGAACTTGCCGAAAAGGTGTACAACACCTATTTTATAGTACGTGGCGACAACGAATGGGGACGTGCGCACCCCGAAGAAGCTCACCGCACTTTTTTGTTATCCGAGCGTGTGGCGGCATTTGCCACGGAACTGACAATCGACCCGATGGCGGACTACTTCGCCGATCAGGTTTGCCCCGATATCGAACAGATAAAGCGTTGGCAGGTGTACGACCGCACGACGGGGACATTGCATGCCGATTGGATACTTAACGCCGACGCTACAGTGACGATATGCAACGCTACGCCCTATCACGAGTATACGTTGACATTTATGGCGCGCCTGACGTGGCACCCGGTGCAGATATACAACTATCTTACCAACAATTGGACGTGCGAAAAGCAGTTGATGTACGACCCGTCCTACTCTTGCACGAAGCAGTATGTCAAGCGTTTCGCCGAGGAATGGTGCAAAGCTCACCCCGAAACAAACGTTGTGCGCTTTACCACATTTCTGTACCAGTTTACGCTGATATTCAATAAACACGGAAAAGAAAAATATGTCGATTGGTTCGGTTACACATTGGCGGCGTCCCCGATACTGCTTGACGAATTTGCGGCAGAGTACGGCTACGAATTGACCGCCGAAGATATTGTGGACGGCGGTTGCTACAACAATCCGTTCAGGGTACCTACCAAAAAGTTTTTGGACTACATGGACTTTGTTTGTCGCAGAGTGACGCAAACGGTACGGCAACTTACCGACATTGTGCATGCCAACGGCAAGGAAACAATGATGTTTCTCGGTGACGATTGGATCGGCGCCGAACCGTACGGCAAACATTTTGCCGAGATGAATCTCGACGCGGTCGTCGGCAGTATAGGCGGCGGCGTCACCGAGCGCATGCTTGCCGAGATACCGTCTGTTAAGTACCGCGAAGGGCGTTTTCTGCCGTATTTCTTCCCCGATACTTTTTTTGACGGCAACGAGAACGGCGCCGTAGCCGAGTTAAACAAAAACTGGAACACGGCGCGGCGTGCGATGTTACGTTGTCCACTTGACAGAATGGGTTTTGGCGGTTACTTGTCGCTTGCGGCAAAGTTTCCCAAGTTTGTGTCTCGTGTTGCCGAGATATGCGATGAGTTCCGCGCCATCTGCGACGCGGCAGGCAAGCAAAAGCCGTTTGCCGCACTTACCGTGGCAATACTCAATTGTTGGGGCGCGTTGCGCAGTTGGCAAAGCCACATGGTGGCGCACGAGTTGTGGTATCAGCAAATCTATTCCTACCAAGGCGTGTTGGAAAGCTTGTCGGGACAGGCGGTAATCGTTAGGTTTATTTCTTTCGATGATGTGCGCAACGGCATCGACAATGACATTGACGTCATTATCAACGTCGGTGCGGAAAACACGGCATACAGCGGTGGTAAAGAGTGGAACGATCCTGTTATCGCCGAAACAATAAGAAAGTGGGTTGCCGAAGGTCACGGGTTTGTGGGCATAGGCGAACCGACGGCGTATCAAAAAGACGGGCGGTGTTTTGTACTTGCCGACGTACTTGGCGTGGACAAGGAAAAAGGCTTTACGCTTAGCGAGGACAAGTACAACATTGAGCGGCACGCAAGTTTTATTACCGAGGACGTTGTCGGCGACATCGACTACGGCGAAGATACCAAAAATATCTACGCGCTTGCCGATACAACGGTTGTGGATATATCGATATCCGACCGTTTTGTGCGCAAAGTAAACATCGGCGAGGTTAAGATTGCAACAAACGACTACGGCAAAGGGCGCGGCGTGTATATTGCAGGATTGCCTTACAGCGTGCAAAATGCAAGATTGCTTTACCGTGCGATGTATTTTGCCGCGCACAAAGAAAGCGACATGTATCGTGCGTTTAGTACCAATCCTTTTACGGAATGCACATACTACCCGGGTAGCGGAAAGTACGCCGTTGTCAACAATTCCGACAACGAACAAACAACGGTCTTTTACGATGTTGACGGCGCAAGCAAGTCGCTGACAATACCTGCCGCGAGTATATTGTGGCTGTAAGTAAATTGTAGTAAAACAGATATTTAACAGTCTAAAGCGTCGCATACAAAAAAAACGGTGGTATATGCGGCTGTAACGACAAACGGAGGTGTTTGAGTTGAAGTTAGATAACGTCGACAATCCGAAACGTAAGACAATATTTCGCAGACGGTTTTTTATCTTCTGCTTTCTGGTGTTTCCTGTCGTCAACTTTTTGATATTCTATGTGTACGTCAACTTCGACGCGTTCTTCATGGCGTTTCAACGGCCTGTCACGGGGCAAGGTTTCGGTGCGACGGAGTGGAGTTTGGAAAACTTCAAAACCATCTTCAAACTGTTGAGCTTTTCCGAAGACGGCGTTTTGTGGCAGGCACTGCTTAATACCGTGTTGTTTTTCCTTGCCGGTATGGTTGTCGGTTTGCCGTTGTCCATTCTCATGAGCTACTTTATCTACAAAAAGATCAAGTGCTACAAACTGTTTCGTTTCGTCACCTATTTGCCAAACATCATTACAAGTTCCGCGTTGGTAATACTGTTCAAAAACGCCGTCGGTCCCGGCGGTCCGATAGACGCAATAATTACCAAACTCGGCGGAGAGTACGTTGATCCGCTTACCGTCAACGAAACGGCAATTTGGATGATAATTTTCTACTCTGTCAGTTTTGGTTTCGGTACTAACCTTATCGTGCTTAACGGCGCAATGAGCGGTATCAACAAAGAAATGCTGGAAGCGGCAGAGATCGACGGTTGTAATTGGTTTAAGGAATTGATTTACATTATCATTCCGTCGGTGTGGCCCACAATCAGTACAATTGTGGTTCTTGCTACGGCAGGTTTTCTTGGCGC
>CAKQXG010000021.1 GCA_934281515.1 uncultured Clostridia bacterium
CCCCTATCCCTTCAAAAACTTTTGAGTAAACCCTTGCGGAAGATACCGTACAATCGATTGTTTGACACATCATTGCACATAAGCGTCGTAAGACAGTCGCACTCTTCTCCGCCGACTTCCGCCAAATCACAAGTCGCGCAGTTCGTCGTTGACGTACTCCTTTATTTGGTAACCTTGTTCCTGCAATTGTTTCAGCTGGAAACCGAAGTTTTTGATTTTTTTCAAAAGCGTTACCTTTTTGCCTTCGTTGCGCAGTTGGTTTGCCAGACGTTGCACTGCCACCATTTGTTGCGGCTCGATGCGCTTGTCCACAAGCACTGCCACGCAGTCGGCGTTGGTTGCACTTGCTCCGCGCTCGGACAACAACAGACAAATACGTTCGAACCCGATACTGAATCCGCATGCAGGCACGTCGGTACCAACCATTTTTCCGATCATCTTGTCGTAACGTCCGCCGCCTCCAACAGAGATGTTAAGTCCGCCTACGGAAATCTCGTATATGGTACCCGTGTAGTAGCCCATGCCACGCACAAGCGTGGGATCGAATACAACCTGTCCGTTGGTTGCGCCGCAGTTGACGACTTCGATTATGTTGCGTATGTTGTCGGCAACTTCTGTCTGCAAGTCGTCGCCCAGGTACGCCGCTATATTGTCCAACCCTGCGTCGCTTTGGCACAACGCCAGGTACTCGCTCACTGCGTCGGTTTTGTCGGGGGCAAACTCGGCAATCTCCGCCAACACGCCGTCGAAGCCGACCTTGTCCAACTTGTCCAAAGCGATAAAGAAACTTCCCCTTTGCGCCTCATCGAAACCGCAGTGCGCGGCAACGGCGTTCAGCAATCTTCTGTCGGACAGCCGTATCGTCACGTCGGCAAATACCTTTTTGCTCGGCTCGTCGGTGCTGTTGTCAAACTTGTTTAGACTGTCCAGTGCCTTCATCGTGGCAGATACAAGTTCCGTTTCGGCAATGTTGCTCGCTTCCCCGATGACGTCTATGTCGCACTGCACAAACTGACGGAAACGCCCCCTTTGCGGACGATCGGCGCGCCAAACGTTGTCCATTTGAATAGCCTTAAATACCGCAGGCAGTTTGCCTTGGTTGTTTGCATAGAAGCGCGAAAGCGGCACGGTAAGGTCGTAGCGCAACGCAAGGTCGCACATTTCGTCTGGCGTTTGCGCATTGTCCAACTTCTCACCGCGTTTCAAAATTTTGAATATCAGCTTTTCGTTGTCGCCGCCCTGTTTGCTGGTCAGCAAGGCGATGTTTTCCACCGCAGGCGTTTCGATACGCGTAAAACCGTAACTCTCGTATGTGCGCTGTATGTCGGACAGCACCTTCTGGCGCAAAGCAAACTCTTCGGGCAAAAAGTCGCGCATGCCCTTGGTAGGGGTCTTGGGAAGCATAATGTAATCTCCTAGCAAATGATGTATTTCTGTTGATCCTGGGGCGCGGCGTTCATTTCTGCCGCCTTTTGTTCGTAGCCATCACGCCCGAACAATGCGTAGGTTGCGTTTTTGCCGCCTTCTACACCCGGTTGATTGTATGCGTCAACGTTAAGCATTTCGCCTGCGTACGCCGTCTGCAATTGGAACAGATACAGCAATGCGCCGATATTGTACTCGTCAACCTTGTCCATGGTGATTGTGTAGTTAGCACGTCCGCGACGCGTAAGGTTGTATCTTGTGGCGTACAACTCGGTGTTGAGCAGTTTGCTCATGGTGTGACCGCTCAAAAAGTCGATGTCGTGTATACCGCTGTTGTTGGCAGGTATGGTGATGTCGCTGTCGAAGTTCTCTACTTCAAGGAAAGTGATAACCTTGTCAAACGGTCCTTCGTTGTACAGTTGCACCTGGCTGTGCTGGTCGGTTACGCCCAATGCCTTAACTGGCGTCTGTCCTGCGTTGACGGCGTTGCCGTTACGGTCGAGTTCCTTACCAAGACTCTCCGCCCACAGTTGTGCATACCAATCGGAAATATAGCGCAATTTGTCGCTGTACGGCATCATTACGCCGATGTTTTTGCCCTGCTTCATCGAAATGTACTGCAACAGCGCAATGGTAAGCGCGGGGTTTTTGGCAAGGTCGTCGCTCTTGCAAAGCTCGTCCATAGCTTTTGCACCATCCAACATCTTGGCGATGTCGATGCCGCATACAGCCGCAGGCAACAAACCTACGGGCGACAACTCGCTGAAACGTCCGCCCACGCCGTCGGGGATGAAGAATGTTTCAAACCCTTCGTCGTGCGCAAGTTTGATAAGATTGCCCTTGTGTTCGCTTGTTGTAGCAATGATGTGTTCGCGTGCTTTGCGACCCAATTTTTTGGTCAGCATATCCATTACAATCAGGTACTGACTCATTGTTTCGCTTGTGGCGCCGCTTTTTGTAATTACGTTGAAGATCGTGTTGTCCACGTCAATGATGTCAAACAAGGCGTTCATCTTGTCGGGATCAACGTTGTCAAGCACGTAGAAACGCGGATACTTGCGCACCTTTTGCGGAAGCTCGTTGTAGTACAGATGTTTGAGTGCGGTAAACACCGCAATGGGTCCTAGAGCACTGCCGCCGATACCCAACACGACAAATGCGTCGCATGCTCCCTGCACGCGTTTGGCAACCTTGTTGATGCGCTCCACCACATCGTCCTGGTTGTACGGGCTGTCCATCCAACCCTGCATACCCTTGCCACGACCTGCTTCCACACCTGCGTGCGCCGCCTTGGCAACAGGCAACAGCTCGGCAATTTGCTCGTCGGTAATGCCCTTGTCTCCCAACGAAGATTCCATCATGTTGTTGTAGTTTACCTTGATACTCATACCGCTTTCTCCATATGTATGTAAGACTTTGCACCCCTGCCATGCCACACTGCAATGCCACACTGCAATGCCGCACCTGACAAAAGGCGCGATTCGCCGCCGAACGTCCGACGACAAATCTAATAGTATTTTAACATATAATACAAATATTGTGTACTGTTGTAAGGCAATTTTTGCAAAGTTGATTGCAATTTTGGCAAGGTTTGGCACGTCGAGCGACAACAAATGACCGATTTTGCCTATTGACGGCGCAATACATGCGTGATATACTGTATTTAACAGATTTTTGAGCGCATACGCTTACAAACGCTGATGTAACGACACAAGGAGAAAATTATGCAAAACAAATGGTACAAGGAAGCCGTTTTTTACCAAATCTATCCGCGCAGTTTTAAGGACAGCAACGGCGACGGCATCGGCGACATTCGAGGAGTAATTTCCAAGATAGACTACTTGTCGAGCCTTGGCATAGACGCGATTTGGTTCAGTCCGCTGTACGCCAGTCCAAACGCCGATTTCGGCTACGACATATCCGACTACAAAGCAATCAACCCCGAGTACGGCACCATGGAGGACTTCGACGAGATGGTACGCTTGTTGCACGAACGCAACATACGCGTAGTGATGGACCTTGTAGTCAACCACACGAGCGACAAACACGAGTGGTTCCGTCAGGCACGATCTTCGCGAGACAATCCCTACCGCGACTACTACTATTGGGCTGACGGCAAGGGCAAAAACGGCAAAAAGCCGCCAAACAACTGGACAAGTTTCTTTTTGGGCAGTGCGTGGCAATACGACGAGCCGACGGGACAATACTACCTGCACCTGTTTGACAAAAATCAACCCGACCTGAACTACCACAACCCAAAGGTAATCGAAGAAGTAAAGGGCATACTACGCTTTTGGCTTGAAAAGGGCGTGGACGGCTTCCGTTGCGACGTAATAACTCTGCTTGACAAGACCGACGGATTGCCCGACGGCAAACCGACCATTGCCATTACGGGCAGCGAACACTTTATCGATGGACCGCGCATGGAACAACATCTTGCGGAATTTCAAAAAGTGCTTGCCGAATACGATGCATTTACCGTAGGCGAAAGTGTGTTCATCACCGTAGACAAAGCCTTGCGATACACCACCGAAGGCAACAACTACCTTGACACTGTATTTGCATTCGACCACATGTCGGCAGACAATCACTTCGGTATCAAGCAACTTGTCAAGCCGTTTAACCTGCGCCAACTTAAAAAGACCATTGCCACGTGGCAACACGGATTGTACGGCAAAGGATGGAACACTTTGTATTGGGAAAACCACGACCAGGCTCGTATTGTCGGACGTTATGTAAGCGATACAAGTCACCGCGACAAGGGCGCAAAACTGATGGCGACAATACTTTTGACGTTGTCGGGCACACCGTTTGTATACCAAGGGCAGGAAATCGGCACCACTTCTATCCGCATGGACAATCTCAACGACTACCAGGACGTAGAGTCCATACGCAGCTACGCAACCATGCGCAAGATTTTCGGTAAAAAAGGCGCAATGAAACGCATTGCTTACTGCTCCCGCGACAACGCACGCACGCCCGTACAATGGAGTGACGCACAAAACGCAGGCTTTACCGACGGCCCGAAAACCTGGCTAAAAGTAAACCCTGCCTACAAACAAATTAACGTAGCGGCAGAAGAAGCCGACCCCGATTCGATACTGAACTACTACCGCAAGCTGATTGCCCTACGCCACGCCGACAAGGCATTTGTGTACGGCACTTACACCGACTTGTTGCCGAATAGTCGCAAATTGATGTGCTACCTGCGCGAGAGTGAATACGGCAGTTTGTTTGTCGTGTGCAATTTTACCGACGGCAATGTTAAATTCAAGTTGCCAAAACAAGTGACCGACGGTTACACTTTGTTATCAAGTAACTACTCCGACAGTCCCGAATTGCCGACCGACTGCGTATTGAGACCTTACGAAGCTGTCGTTTACAAAAAGTAGCGTTTACGACAAAAACAACTACTCCGAAACGGTTTAATTGTCCTTGCAAAGACTTACTCCGCACACAAGTAACAGCTAAAAATGCACGAATTTTCACATACGTATGCAAAATTCAGCAACATATTATTCTGCCGACGCAACCAAATCGCGCCTTTGATTTGCCGCTCTTTTACTTGTTGCAATCGTGGCGACTACTGCCCTATGTGGCTGCAAACCCCCTTACGAACCGACGCAAACAGACAACGCATTTTAGGTAAAGCAAAGGAGTCGCGCATTCAAATAAGTTTTTTTGCAGCGTGTTCTAACCGTGTAAAACGCTGTGAGCAGTCGCCCCTCCCACTTGCGCGTCGTTGCAAACTCCTTGCGAGTTTGAAGTTTTGGATAATCAAAAAAATATAACGCAAAACCGCAAAAATCTTTTTTGAAACATATTGAATTGACAAAGAGAGATTTTTATGGTAGAATAACTGTGAATTTGTATGTATATGGGAGAAATGACTTTTTAGCAATCAATTTACAAAGCCTTACAACGGAGGTAACCGCCAATCATAATGATTTACGAAGCGCAATCGAAATAATCTTTATTTCCCTTGTGCTTTTTTTGTAAAAGTACTTGGAAGTCGTTTAACGTAGCCCAAATCGACTTGACGGCGCAAAAATTGTTCTACTGCGGTTGGAAATACGTAACAATTACCGGATCGTTTTATAAAAATTAAAGGGAGGAACGCTATGTATAAAAAGTATTTGATTACGGGCGCAAGCGGGTTTCTCGGTAGCGCGGTGATAGGCAAACTTGTCGCGACATCTGCACAGATTTATGCGCTGACGTTACCGAATGACAGGCTGGCAGACAAACTCCCCAAAGAAGTGAATCGGATAAACGGAGATGTTTGCGATTTTTCGTCGCTGTCTGAATTTTTCCAAATATCCGACGAATCGACATGCGTGATACACTGCGCAGGTATCGTTTCGGTAGCGAGTCGCCCTGACGATAGAATTTATAAGGTAAACGTCGAGGGAACGAAGAATATTCTTGCCTGCGCCGAGTCGCGGAAAGTGGCAAAATTGATTTACGTAAGTTCCGTTCACGCAATTCCGGAACAGCCGAAAGGAATTTTGATTAAAGAAATCAACGAGTTTTCGCCCGAAAACGTTCTCGGGCAGTATGCAAAAACAAAAGCCATGGCAACGCAGGCGGTGTTGGATGCAACAAAACGCGGATTAAACGCAAGCGTAGTATTCCCGTCGGGCATAATCGGACCGAATGACGAAGCAAAGGGGAGCATAACAAGTATGCTTTCGTCATACCTCGCAGGCAAACTTCCTGTTGCAGTCAAAGGCGGATACGATTTTGTAGATGTAAGAGATGTTGCCGACGGGATCATTTCTTGCGCCGAAAAAGGCGAAAAAGGCGAAGGATATATTCTTTCAGGACATTACGTTACGATTAAAGAGCTTATCGATTGCGTAAAAAGCATTACGGGCATAAAAAAGAGAGTGACGTATTTTCCCATGTGCGTTGCAAAAGCCGTTGCTCCCCTATATGAAAAAATTGCCGCTAGAAAAAAACAAAAGCTGTTTTACACACCGTATGCGGTAAAAGTTTTAAGTTCGAACGGGCTGTTTTCAAACGAGAAAGCGAGAAGTACGCTTAACTTTAATTCTCGCCCGATTTCCGAAACTTTGACGGATACCGTAATATGGTTGAAGAACGGCACTTTTCTAAATAAATAAACCTCCCAAAAGAGCCCGTAATTATGGATAAATCGCATGAGATAAACAAGATACCTTTTTATGAACTGCTTACCGACGAACAAAAGAAAGAGGTTTTGGATCACTCTAAAATCAAAGCGTTCGGAAAAGAGTGCCGAATTGCCGAACGACTGCGTATTGAGACCTTACGAAGCTATTATTTACAGGAAGTAGGATTTTTGGGGCAAACTTTTTAAAAAGGCTTGCCCCGTCTTTTTAAAGACTTACTCTACGGGCACGGCACTTAACGTGCGCGTTGCAAGCCTTCCTTGCCTTTGTAAAAGCGTCGGCGTTCGATTGAATCATCCAAAGGAACACACTCGCAAGCAATCCTTAATCATACACGATTTTTATATACGTATGCAAAATTCAGCGACAGATACAATTGCCAATACAACTAAATCGCGCCTGCGAATCGCCTGTTTTCTACTTGTTGCCATCGTGGCGTTGCTTGCCATGTGCGCCTGCAAACCGCACTACCGACTGCCGCAAAACGAGCAATTGCTGTTTCCTTCGGTAGACTTTCTGCAAGGCAGTCTTGCAAAAAAGTTTTCCGACGAGGACTGGCAAAACTATTTTACATACCTTGCCGCCGCAGGCTACAACGCCGTGATTTTGCAAGGCTTTCTTGTCGAGCGACAACCCGACACGACATTTACTTTCGACAACGGCAAACTTGTTGCCACAAAACAGTTTTACAGTTTTGAAAACGTGCTTGACAAGTTGCTCGAATACGCCGAAAAACACGACTTCGACATATACATAGGTACATACTCGCCATGCGATTGGTGGACAGAAACAAACTACTCCGACGCCGATTACATCGACAAGCTTGTCCGCAACCACGAACAACTGATACGATACATATCCTACAAGTACGGCGCAAATAAACGCTTTGTCGGATGGTACATTACGCCCGAGATGTACACAAACCGCTTCGGATACGAACAGTATTGGGCAAATTTACTCAACGGCATAATTGCCGCAATAGAGGCTAACGTCGACAAACCGCTGATGATTTCGCCCTTCTACAGCATATACGCCACAAAAAACATACGCACTGACACCACCTTTGCCAAATTGATTGCCGCAGTCAACTTTCGCCAATGCGACATATTTGCACCGCAAGACAGTTTCGGCGGAAACGCGCCCGAGCAACTGTTCGACTTGTCGGAGAAATACGACTACCTGTCGGCATGCGCCGAAGCGGCAAAGCTCAAAAATATGCAATTCCGGATAAACTGCGAGTTTTTTACGTCGGACAACGACGTACGCACCGCATCCGACGAACGGTTGAAACAACAATTTGCATTGGCAAACATCTTTTGCGACAAAGCGGTAAGTTTTTCCTTTTCGCACTATGTCAGTCCGCTTGGCACTTCGTCCGACAACGCAAGCGGCTCGCTCTACAAACGGTACATCGATTTGCGTAACCAAGCCGCCGACTGACATACAAATTGCATGGGTTGCAACAGAAGTATTCCGACACAACAGAACATACCGACCCGAACAAAAAAAATGGCTTGCAAATTTCGTTGCAAGTCATTTTTGTTAAATAAGTCAATTGTCAGAATCAATAAATTTTTCCAACGTCGCCATGTCGGCACTACACGCAAAATCCTTTCTGCTGCAACCTGCCCTGCCTCCGCCGGCACATGCGCAAGCACACGCACAGGCACAACTGCCGCCGTGACCGCCACCCGATCCGCCACTTGAAGGCGGTGTGTATCGTTGTATTTTTTTGCCTTGGCGAGTAACTCCGCGCCCGTGGTAAATTATCGCGCCGTTGTAGTAACTCCGTCCGCCAAAACCACGGTGGGCATAGTACCCTTCGTCATTGATGCGCCACACCAGATAGGGCAACACTACTACCGAAACGACGAATATAACCATCACTACCATAACCAGAATAAAATTCATCGGGTCATCGGTTTCCGTCGAGTAGTCTTGCGAAGGCACAAGGTCGGGAAACGTACCGCGGTCGTAGGCAACATTTACCTTTTTAAACCGTTCGCCTGCCGCAAGCGAACCCGTCCACACGAGATAGTCGCCTTGTTGCGTCGCGCCGTCGGCATACACCACGTTTGCGGCTTTCCAATACACGGCAATTTGCTTTACTGCGATTTCGTCAAACCAACTGGGGATAAAGTAGTACGTAACTCTGTCGCCGTCCAAAGTGAAAAACCTTGACTGACGGAAACTGAAAGAAAAAGTCAGTCGATCTCCTGCATTGTAGTTGCGGTCAAGCCACAGATGTATCTGCGATTCGTCGCCGGTGGACAACTCGATTGTGTCGATATTGTTGCTTGTAGCCACAATGCCGCTGACAAACCTGTTGGGTACGCCGACGTACACATCCTGCAACGGTTCGGTACTGTTAAGCAACACCTGCCAGGTGATTTCGTAGCTCATGTTAAGCGTACCGTCAGAGTTGGGCGACACGCGTATTTCAAATTTGTCTATTTGATCTATCGGCGCGGCACTTTCGTCCTCGTCGCACCCGACAAACGCACATACGCACACACAGAGTACAAGCAATACGGCAAACAACGCGCAAACACGTAGTTTCATGTCACTTTTCCTCCTTTAACAAACATTTTTGATGCGTACAAGCGGATTTACTGCGTATTTCCTTGCAACGCGCACTTTTCCAGATTTTGTTCCACTTGTCTGTCAGCATGTTGCCGAGCGGTTTGTCCGACAGCCACGATTGACAAGGCACTACGCTGCCGTCGGGAGCAACAGCCATATTTGACAGGCACGCGCCGCAACTTGGCACAACCATATGCAACTTCTTTAACACGCTGTCGGCAATCCAATCGGGCGAAGTGAAAGACAGTTCCGCATCGTGCGTCGATGTGTATGCAAATGCTTCTTTTACCACCGCCGTAATCTGCTTTTGCGTAAGTGCGGTAACGGTCGAGTCCGCCGTAGTTGCATTGCCTGCAGGAATCAACCCCGAACAGGAAAAATACTTGACGCCCAGTCCTCGGGCAAACTTGATCGTCTCCACGTAGTCGGAGGCGTTAAGCGAGCAAAGCGGCGTGTTTATACTGACGTCAAGTCCTGCCGCAACGGCGTTTTTGATACCTTCGACAGTATCGAAAAAGTGCGACGAACCGACAAGTCCGTTATGTATACGGAAGTCGTGAGAGTACAAAGTCACCTGCACACTGTCGAGACTTGCGTCTGCCAGTTGTTTGCACAAATCCAATGACAATCGCACGCCGTTGGTGTTGAGCCGCGTGACAAACCATCTTGAGTAGTCAATCAACTCCACAAGGTCGTCGCGCATGGTCGGCTCCCCGCCCGTAAAAGTGATGGCGGGAATACGTGCCTTGCGACAGTTGTCGATAACCTGCTTCCATTGCGCAGTGGTAAGTTGCGAACAGCACGCTTGCGGTTGATTGGCGGCATAGCAATGCAAGCAACGTTGATTGCAATTCCAATTGCCGTCAACGGTCATCGGGGACACAAGCAGATCCATGCGATGAGGCGCACTCATATACTTGGCGTATGCCGCAAGAGTCATGTAGCCGGTTTCGACAGGCGGCTCACGTCCGACGGCAAGTGCGCGCAGTGTACCGACGATTTGTCCGAGATCCTGTCTCAACACAGTGGGCGAAGTCTTGGGAAACACCTTTCTTACTTCGTCCATGGTCTTGCGGACAAGCTCGGAGATGTCCTCGTTTGACAGCGGTTTGCCGTCAGTCTGATTGACCGCAGCAATAAACTCTTTCAAAAGAACCGCCCACGAACTCATGAGCGGCAATATGGAATACCCGTTGACAATCACTACCCAAGGCTTACCCGGCGTGGGTTTGTCGGGCGGCACGAGATGTATGCGTGCCACACCCGGCTTTTGCGGATCGAGCGTGGTATGATACACTTCGGTGCAAGTTTTCAGATATTTTCGTAGTTTCATAAATATGTGTTTTAGTGTTTATTCTTAACAAACGGTACCTTGTCAATCGCTTTACAATCAGTCTTTTGTCGAGCATTTGCCGAGTGCATTACATATAGGCTTTTTCGTCCAATACACATACGTCGCGCAGACCGCGGTAACGTTCGTCGAAGTCCAGACCGTAGCCGATGACAAACTTGTCGGGAATTTCAAAACAAATGTACTTGACATCCACTTCTATCTTGCGGCGCGCAGGCTTACTCAACAGAGTGGAGATTTCCACGCTTGCCGCACCGCGTGCTTTTAGCATGGCCTGAAGTCTCGACAGTGTGATACCGGTATCCACAATGTCCTCTACAATCAGCACGTTCCTGCCCTTGCAATCGACGGACAAATCCTTGACAATGGTCAGACTGCCGCTACTTACCGTACCGCTACCGTAACTGCTGACAGACATAAAATCCACTTCGGCATTAAGGTCGACATTGCGCAACAGGTCGGCAAGGTACACCCAGGCGCCCTTCAATACGCCGATGACAAGCAAATCTTTACCTTTGTAGTCGGCGGTAATTTGTTTGCCAACTTCGGCAACACGCTCGGCAATTTGCTGTTCGGTAATCAACGTTTCCTTTACCATTTCATTGTGTTCCATTTCACTTTTCCTCCATGTAATACTTGATGTAAACGATGTCTGCGCCGCTACCGACCTTTACTTTGTCGGATATTTCTACGCCGCACACTACCAATATATCGTTGCCGCAAGCAATGACAGGTATGTTTTTGCGCATGCGTTGCGGAATTTTTTTGTCTGTAAGATATCTGCGCAGCGGTTTTGTTCCGCCACCAAACTTGGTAAAATTGTCGTCGGTTGTCGGATAACGCACAACGCATCCATCGGGCATTGCGTGCATATCTATGCGCAGACAGCCGTCAAGAGGTTGCCTCGAAACAACCAATCTGCCGATAGGCAACTGCGTTTCGCCAACGTCGAACGGCACGCAAAAGTGCAATATATTGCCGTTTAACTCACCGCTTTCGCCACTTAAACTGCCGTTATCGCCGCGTTGTAACGTGACAAACTCGTAGTCGTTATATGCCCTAAAGCCGTTGGACAAGTTCAACTTCTTGCCGCCGTCACCGCTTGCCAAACGCAACAACGCTTCTATGTGCGACGTTTCCACATCAGCATACACGCCTAGTTTGGCAAAGGTTTTGCGCAAAATCCGCGCTGCAATCGGGTAGGGTTGTGTAAGTAGTTTTGTAGGTATTTCTGCGCAATCAGCGGCAAAATGTACAGTCGAAATGTCGGCAATACCGTCCAGATACTCGTTGTCGCGAGCAATGTTTGCGGCAAAGCGAGCCACGGAGTTTTCCACATCGGGGTACACTTGTTTTATGATCGGCAACACGTTGTGCCGCAGGAAATTGCGTGTGTATTGCGTGTCGTTGTTGGTGCTGTCGATGACAAAAGGTACGTTATTTTGCAATACGTATGCAGAAATCTCGTCACGAGTCATGTCAGACAGCGGACGGAAGTACTTGCCGTTGTAGGCTCGGATTCCTTCGGCACCGGCAGCGCCGCTACCTCGAAAAATGTGCATCAACACCGTTTCCGCATTGTCGGTTTTGTGATGAGCAAGACACACGTAGTCTACGTCAAGTCTGTCAAGCACCTTGTAGCGCAACACCCTTGCCGCAGTCTCGGTTGACAGTTTGTTTTGTTCGGCGTATGTCGGCACGTTTATTTCTTCGATTATGCACGGCACATTGCGCTCGGAGCAGTAGTCGGCAACAAACTTGCAGTCGCCTGCCGCGTCTGGTCGTATACCGTGGTTGACGGTAACGACAAAAAAGTCGGGGCGCGGGTGCAATTTGACAAACATATTCAGCATACACATACTGTCCTGTCCGCCCGACACCGCCAGGGCATATTTTTTTGTAAGATCGATTGGTAACATTTTGCCCCCGTAATCAGGCGTTTATCGGCACAAAACAACAAGCAGTCGCACCGTAAAATCAAACTACTGCACTAACAACTAGTCGGCTTGCAATGCCGTATTGTATATTGCCGCCAGCTCGTCGCGATCGAGTTCCTTTGGCACAGGGTACAGCGGATTTGCTTCCTTGTCTGCATGCGCCGCCAGTGCAGGTATATCTTCAGCTTTAAGGTCGGCGATATATTGCGGAATACCTAGTTGCTTGTTCAGATTGTCTATTTCTTCGATAAACAGCTTTGCCGCCGCTTCGTCGCTATCGGAAAAACACAGTCCGGCAACACGCGCCAATTTTGAAAGCGGTTTGTAAACCGATTTGCCGTAAGCCTGCAACACTCTCGGCAGTAATACTGCGTTTGCCAATCCGTGCGCAGTACCATAGGTTCCGCCGAGCGCGTGAGCCAAAGCATGCACATAGCCGACGTACGCGCGGGTAAAGGCAAGCCCTGCCAGGTACGACGCACGTTGCATGTTCTGACGAGCGGTCAGGTTGTTGCCATGGATTGTTGCCGTAGCAAGGTTGTTGAAAATCAGCCGCACTGCCTCTTCGGCGTGGTTGCGCGTACCGCGTGTATTGGAGTGACCTATATACGCTTCCACTGCGTGGGTCAATGCGTCCATACCGGTAGTTGCCGTAAAAAACGGCGGCAAACCTACTGTCAGCAACGGGTCAAGCACTGCGTATTGCGGTACAAGACAAAAATCGTTGATAGCGTACTTGTCGTGCGTGTCGCTGTCTGTGATGACGGCGCAAACCGTACACTCACTGCCCGTACCTGCAGTTGTAGGAACGGCAAAAAACGGCGGCAACTTTTTGCATACCTTAAGTTGTCCCTTCATCTTGTTTACACTCTTTTTGGGGCATACCACGCGCGCACCGATAGCTTTGGCGCAGTCCATTGCCGAACCTCCGCCGAAAGCGACAATGCCGTCGCAACCATTTGCCTTGTACAGCTCAAGTCCGGTTTCAACCTGTCTGACGGTCGGATTGGGCAGTACGCCGTCATACACGGTATACTCCGCTTTGCCTTGCGCCTTGTCAAAAAACGGTTGCAGTGCGCCGCGCTCGATAGCCGCCTTGTCGCACACTACAAGCGGACGTTTGATACCCTGCGAGGTAAGCTTGTCGACAAGGTTGGCAAAACTGCCCTCGCCATCCAATATGTCGGGTTGCCGCCACGGCATAAACGCCATTGCAACGTACATTGCCTTTTGATACAGTCTACAACCTATTTTGCGAATAAAGTTCATATAGCACCGTTTGTTATAAGAGTATTTGTATGGTGGAGATTTTATCAAGATTATTTTATATTATACTATAATTTTAAGTTTATGTAAAGGATTATGAATACCGATTGGATAGGAAACCGACATTGACAAGCAACAACCTGCTTATTACGGCTTCGGCACCGAGCAGATGACTTTTACGCTTGACTTTTTACCGATTAGTGATACAATTTATACACTAAAGTTGTCCGCAATGCCGTTTTGTTTTCGATTGCAATGCGCGGACACAAAGACTGTTTACGGAAGGTTCCATGATGTACAAACTCGAAATGCACCTGCACACGCTAGGACGTTCGCCCTGCGCCAAGGCAGATGAAAAAACAATTGCAAAACTTTATGCCGACAACGGCTACAACGGTATTGTATGCACCAATCACTACATACGGCACTTGTGCGAGGACTACTACCGCAAAGGTTCGCCCCAAGCCAATCTGCAATTCTGGTTGGACGGTTACCGCACACTTAAAGACAAGTGCGCAGCATACGACATCGACGTATTTTTGGGCATGGAACTGTGCATAGACGAACTTACATACTACAAACCGACGCCGCCCCACGCCGAAATGCTGTTGTACGGCATTACCGAAGAGCAACTTGCCGCAGATCCGTATGCGCTGTTCGGAATGACTCTGCGCGAGTTACATTCCGTTTCAGTCGAGAACGGTTGGATACTTGCGCAGTCGCATCCGTTTCGTGACGGTATCGACCTATGCGATCCGAGACTATTGGAAGGTGCGGAGTTTTACAACGGGCATCCCACGCAAAACAACCACAACGACCAAGCGCAACGATTTGTACGCGACAACAACTTGATCGCCACGGCAGGCAGCGACTTCCATTTTATTGGCGCAGAAGGCAGCGGAGTTTACCTGCAAAACGCAGTGCATGACAACAATCAACTTGTTGCAGAACTACGCAAACGACAACACGTACCGTTTTGCAAAGACGGCACAATCACAGTATAAATGTATGCAAAAAGTTGATACGTATCGATTTTTTGCAGACAAAAAAATACAAAACGAGGCTTCGACAACATTGCCGAAGCCTCGTAATTTTTGTAATTATTGACGTTTGAGCATGCCTGCAATGCTTACTTCGTCGGGACGTTCGGCAATGCGCACCGGCACACCAAGCTCCGATTGCAGATACATATCTAGTCCTGCAAGCGCCGCACCGCCGCCGCACAGCATTACGCCGTCGGTTTTGAGCAACGCCGACAAATTGTCGGGTGCCGACGAAATAAGGCTTTGTATCACGCGCACATACTTGCCGACGTATTCCACAAGCGTATCGTACAACTCGCGCGAGGATATATTTACCGTTTCCGTCACGTTGTGTTGCATGTTGTGTCCGCTTACGGCAACCACCGTCGTATCATTGGGATACAGACTTGCACAATGCAGTTTCAAATATTCCGCCGCATCGTAGCTCAACTGAATAAGGTACTTTTGCTTAATACGTTCAACCAACAAATCGGTAAGCTGTTTGCCTGCATAGTACAGCGTGCAACCGCTTGCAATCTGTCCGCCCGACACTACTGCAAGATCGGCACAGTCACGCCCGATATCCACCACAACGCCCTGTCTTGCGCGAAATTCGTCAAACAATTGATAACTGTCGGCAATAGGCGTTTCTACAAAAGACACGCTCTTTGCGCCAAGTCCGAGAAAAATCGCTTCGATATTTTTTTTGTCACTGCTTATCATTCCGCACGGCGTAACGCAAGCGATCGTATAGCGGCTAAAAGCATTAAGTCGGCGACTGACAAGGCGATCGAGCAACGCCGAAACAAGCGCTTTGGTGCCTTCGTTGTCAATCACACCGCCTTCGTAGACGGGGCGAGCAAGCCTCACGCCTGCCTGCGTGTTGGCAAGTTTGATAGCGTCCACGCCGACTCCGACAATTTGTCTGCCTTCCACGCCACCGTAAGCGACGATTGTAGGAATCTTGTCGGAAAAGCCGTCGTTTTTGAGCGCGGCAGAGATGTATTGCGAGCCGAGATCGAAGATAAGTTCGTAGTTAGCCATAGTTTTACCTCTTGTGTATGCCTTTATATTGTACTTGTGTGAGATTTAAATTGTATTTTGCCGCAACAAAACCCGATCGCATTGCGCGACGGGTTATTCTTTTAGTAGTTTTGCAAGCGTCTCAGTCGGCAAACCCATCACATTGTCATAACTGCCGCCAATCGACGCCACAAAGTCAGTCTCCTGTATGCCGTATGCACCTGCCTTGTCCATAGGACCGCCGCTCGCAACGTAATCGTCAATATCCTTATCGGTCAACTTGCGAAACGTAACATCAGTGGTTGCCACGCCGACGGCAATCCCGTCAAGACTTGCCACACAATATCCCGTGTGCACTTTGTGTGTACGATCAGACAACATATGTAACATTCGTCCGGCTTCCTTCTCGTCGGCAGGCTTGCCCAGCACTGTATTGTCGACATCCACCACGGTGTCGCAACCGACAACCGTCGCTTGTGCGCGTTGCTCGGCAGGCAGGTGCGCCAACACGTCCAATGCCTTGTGACAGGCAAGTTCCCGTGCGACGTCATGCGGCGTTGCCGCCGTGGTGACTTCCTTGGCGGTGGACGGTACCACGTAAA
Source organism: uncultured Clostridia bacterium (assembly GCA_934281515.1). Lineage (GTDB taxonomy): Bacteria > Bacillota > Clostridia > Christensenellales > CAG-314 > Fimimonas. Next base: position 16,363 of record CAKQXG010000021.1, read on the forward strand.
ATTCTGTTGTAATCTTTGCCATCAGCTGTTTGCGCCGTGGCGAATTACTGGCTAGTACTATCATTTACTTTTCTACCGCTACCCCTGCGACGAACTTTTGTTCATGTGCAACCATGCACACGTCATTTTACATATTGTAACACACCTTAACAAATTTTTCAAGTACATATACGGACTTGTTTAATTTATATACAAGCAACAAAGGGAAAGACAAACTTTTTGCAAACAGTTTGTCTTTCCCTGTACCAACATCTTCTCAAAAATCTTTAACGAGAACCCGCTCACTCTTTTATTGTCCGCAAATGGCCTGTAAAATTGAAACCGTCGAAGTCGCGTTGGCGCAAAACTTCGTACACCGCTATCGCCACGCTGTTGGACAGATTCAGCGAGCGCGTATCGGCAATCATCGGTATGCGCACGGCGTGGTCGTAGTTGGCAGATATCAACTCTTCGGGCAAACCGCGAGACTCTCGACCGAACACAAGAAACACGTCCGTTGGATACTTCGGCTCAACATGCGACTGTTGCGCCTTGGTGGAAAAATAGTAAAACATGCCGTCGGGATTGGCGGCTTGCAACTCGGCAAAACTGTCCCAATAAACGATGTTACAGTCCTTCCAGTAGTCTAGTCCTGCACGTTTCAGCATGCGATCGCTTGTGTCAAACCCCAATGGGCGCACAAGGTGCACCGTACTGCCCGTTGCGGCGGCAGTACGCACGATGTTGCCAGTATTTTGCGGTATTTCCGGCTCTACCAACACGATGTTTATCATTGGTTATCTTCCTTATTTACAAAATAATTATGTACCAGTTTGAGCATCTCTACGCTACACTTACAGTTGTTTACAGCAACTATTGTAGTCTTTGCATTGCGTAGTCCCTTCAAGTAAAACGATATATGTTTCTTCATTTCGTTAGCGACGACTCTGTCGGAAAATGTTTCTGCAAGCATTGCCGTCTGACGTACAACGGTTTGTTCGATATCGATTGTCGGCTCTACCCCTGCAATCTCGGCAAACACTTGCGGCCGTCCTAACGCACCGCGCCCGACAGCCACGGCAAAGGCACCGCGCGACATCAATTCATCGTAGTCGGCTTTGGTACGTACGTCTCCGTTTGCAACAAGCGGCACACCTACCGCGGCAATGTCCTCCAGTAAAGCGAAGTCGGCAACGCCGCTGTACAGCTGTTTGCGTGTACGAAAGTGTACCGTAATCATGTCTGCACCGCTGTCACGACACATCTTGGCAAAGTCGACGGCATGGCTACTGTCTGTAACTCCCAATCGGAATTTGACAGAAACAGGCTTGTCCTTTGCTGCAAGTTTGACCGCGGCAATGCACTCTGCGGCAAGCTTGGGGTTTTCTAACAGTGCGCTTCCGTCGCCGTTGCCGACAATCTTGCGCACGGGACACCCCATGTTGATGTCTATACCTTCATAGGCGGCAACTTCGGGGTACTGCACGCTGTCTGCCATCACCTGCGGCTCGTGTCCGAATATCTGACAAAAGCAAGGACTGTCACCGTCCATTCGCTTGAGCATGGTACGTGTCAGTTCGTTGTTCATTACAAGCGCCTTACTGCTGACCATCTCGGTCACCGTCAATACCACACCGTAGTCCCGACAAATCCTTCGGAAAGCAAAATCGGTGTATCCTGCCATAGGCGCAAGTACCGTTTTTGCTTTGCTTTGTGCAAAAATTTCACATACGGTTGGCATTTTTCTTGACCTCGTCCCACAATTCGTCAAATTGTTCGGCAGTCAACGCCTTCAAGGTTGTGCCACGCTCGGCAAGCAACCGTTCGCACTCCACCACGCGCGAAACAAACTTTTCCGTACTTTTGATTAGTGCGGTCTCGCTGTCCACACCGCTTTTACGCAGCAAATTCACCACAGAAAACAGCAAGTCTCCGCCTTCGTTTTGTTTAGCTTCAACGTCGGACGCCGCCAAAAACTCTTCGGTTTCTTCGCGAATTTTATCAAGTATCTGTTGTATGTCCGCAAACTCGTATCCGCCCTTTGCGGCACGCGACTGTATTTTTTGACAGCGCATGAGACTAGCCATCACACGCGGCACATCAAGCACGTTTTCGGCAACGCCTTTTATTTTGTGCTCCTTCATTTTTTGCTTGTCCCACACGGACAACGACTCGTCGGCGTTGTTGGCAACCACACCACCAAACACATGGGGATGTCGATCGACAAGTTTGCATGCCAACGCACTGTACACGTCTTGAGGCTCGAATTCGCTACCCTCCTTGGCAATTTCGATGTGGAACATTGCCTGCATAAGCAAATCGCCAAGCTCTTCCACAATATTGGCAGTGTCGTCGTTTTCCAGCGCGTTAGCCAATTCGTAGGCTTCCTCGATTACGTTTTTGACAATGGATTTATGCGTTTGTTCCCTATCCCACGGGCAACCGTTTGGCGCACGCAGACGGGTAAGAATGTCGGTGCAATCGTAGTAGTCAAACGTGCGACGTTCGGTAAGCGGTTTCGGCATTATGCATACGCATGTGCGGTAGTCAAATTTTTGTTTGGTAAGCTCATCGAGCGTGCATTTGACAACAGCCGCGTCGCCATGCACCACCGTAACTGGTGTATCGGGATCAAAAGCCTCGTACATCCGCAACTGCACGTCGCTTGCGACATACTTGTCGTCCACACACGCAACCACAGTCGGCAACGGCAACACACGCTTGGCTGCAACAATATCAGCGGCAAGATACTGCACGCAACCTGTGGGCAGTACCTTACCAACCGCAGGTCCGTACAGCGGCACTCCGTACACGATGTCAGCTTCGTCCAACAACTGCACAACCGTGTCTTCCGGTCCCTGCCCTACCACGCAAAAAGCGACGTTTTTGTCACCGAAACCGCGCAGATAGGCAGCTATGTCGGTATTCATTTGGTCGAAGTCTGTCGCCTTTTCATAAAACTCGTCGCATGACAATGCGTCGTCACGCAACTTGGCAACAGCCTTCCATGCGTGCGTAAGATTACTCTTGACAACCACCACGTCGGCTCGCATTATGGCGCGTTGCCCGTCGGCAGTGATGTCGCCTTGCTTTCGTCCCATACCTACAACCGTAATCATTTGTACTCCTTTGTCGATTTTGTCCGCAAATTGTTGCATAATCTTACTTGACAAAAAGCGTTTTTGCCGTTTACAAATTACACTCTGCATTGCATTTTGTCGCCAAAAATCGACTACGTATTACTTTTTTGTCTACGTCTGACCAAAAACGTCAACTCCGTCGGATCAAACACTTTAAGCGCCCACAGAAGAAAAACATACACCGTTGCGCAAAGGGCAATCAATGCCAACGTGCCGACCGTAGTCGAAAACACGTCCTTGGCAAAGCCGATCGCCAACGTAATGACCAGCGTCATAAACATGCCTGCCGCAAGCGGTTTGACAACGCATGCATTGCCGTCCACATGCAATCCGACAGATTTGTTCAGATATATTGTAACACAAATCGCCGCAAAAAGATAGCACAAAGTTTCAGAAATTGCCGCTCCGTAAATATTTACTTGCGGATTGGGCAATAAAAGCAGATTTGTGGCTGCCTTGACTACTATCGCAAGGGACACAATCACCACAGACGCATATGGTTTACCCACTGCCTGACACACCGATACGCACGTAGCCAACACCGCCATAAAGACAATCGACATGCCCGACAACGACAACAACATTGCCGCCGTAGCAATTTCTTCCGCAGGCAAGCCACCGTACAGCAGTTTGAGTATCGGCGCAGACAACGCAATCATCCCGAACGCACACGGCAAAGCAATTACCAACGTCAGTTTGATTGCCGTGTTGTACGC
>CAKQXG010000022.1 GCA_934281515.1 uncultured Clostridia bacterium
GTATCTTGCCCATACAATATGATACAGCACAAGAAAAACAACGCCTACCCACATCCATGCGCTTGCAAAGTCGACAGGTTTGTCACTTACAACAAACGTAAGCAACAGCAAGTACAAAATACGCGTTACCTGTTCGATAATTTCCAACCATCGCGGTAACTTTTTGTCGGACGTTGCTTCGCCGACAGGTGGAAACAAAACATAAAATATATTGACGACCATGGGCAACGCAAACACAATCAAGCCCCAATAACAAAATCCTGGTTTCATATTTATTCTCCGTCATTTTTATGCGTTTCGCCGTGTATCAACGCAAAGAAAGTCTCTACATGACAATCGAGACGTTGCAGACAAAGCTCTTCCTGCCGCGGATCACGATCGCATACGCCCAACAGTTGGTTTATCGGCGCAACATACATTGCCGCAAGCGCGTCGGGGTCGACGGCAACAATCTCACCGCTTGCAATGAGACTGCGAAAGATGTCGGCATGATAGGCAACGATTCTGTCGACATAGCGTGCCGTGTACATTTCGGCAAGTTCGGGCGAACGAAATTGTTCCCTTGTCATCAACTTGCGGAACAGACGCACACGTTTGTCATGCAGTGAGTAGGTAAACATCCAACGTATCTTTTCCTTGAGTTGTCGCACCGTGATATTATGCATTTCGGGCATATCCTGCTCCGCATTTTCGACATGAATATGATTCTTGCCCGTGTCCTGCTCGTAGCGATCGGCAACAGACTGTACTATTGCGCGGAAAATTGCCTCTTTACCGACAAAGTGGTTGTACAACGACGGTGCTTTGATCCCCACCGCCACGGCAATATCCCCGACGCTTACCGCATCGTAACCGCGCTCGGCAAACAGTTTCAACGCGCAATCCAATATCAGTTGCTTGGTATCGTCTTTCTTCATGTACCCTCCAGAACCATTGATACGATTTTTAATGCTACAACACAACAATCCGCAGTTTTGCACGCGTTTGTATTCAAGTCAAAGTCGGCGTTCAAACTAACGACCGTTAGTTAGCTTACTCTTTCCAAAACATTTTGTCAATCGATTTCACACAAATTCTTTATACAATTTTACAAAAAAAAATCTGCACTCCTTGCGAAATGCAGACATTTGTTTTGCCGTATGGCAATCGGATTGAATATTGACATTTGGCACAAACCGTATTTTATTGCACAATTACAGTGCCTTTTCCAGATAGTCTTCAATAAAAGGCTGTATGTTGCCGTCCATTACGTCGACAATGTTGGCGTTTTCAAAGCCGGTGCGGTGATCCTTGACAAGGGTATACGGGCAAAACACGTAACTGCGTATCTGACTGCCCCATTCGATTTTTTTAATTTCCCCTTTCAGACTCATTGCCTCTTCCATTTGCTCGCGTTCTTTCAGTTCGGCAAGCTTGCTTTTTAACATCATCATTGCCTGCTCGCGGTTTTGCACCTGACTGCGCTGTGTCTGACAACTGACCACTATGCCCGTGGGTATGTGGGTGATGCGGATTGCCGACTCTGTTTTGTTGACGTGTTGACCGCCTGCGCCGCTGCTGCGGTAGGTGTCTACCGACAAATCCTTGTCGTCGATGACAATGTCGTTGTCAACGGGCAGTTCGGGCATGACTTCGAGAGAAGCAAAGCTTGTGTGACGACGTTTTGCCGAGTCGAACGGCGAAATACGCACCAGTCGGTGTACGCCTTTTTCCGCCTTCAGATATCCGTAGGCGTTTGTTCCGTTTACCTGAAAAGTTACCGACTTGATACCCGCTTCTTCGCCCTCCAACATGTCAAGCACCTGCACCTTGTAGCCACGACGTTCGGCATAGCGCGTGTACATACGATACAGCATTTGCACCCAGTCCTGCGCTTCGGTACCGCCTGCGCCTGCATGCAAGGTAAGTATTGCGTTGTTGGCGTCAAACTTGCCCGACAGTAATGCCGCCACATGCATTTCGTTGACGGCAATGTCCAGCGACGCCAATTCCGAAGCCGTTTCGTCAAGCAAACTATCGTCCTCCTCGCACATGGCAAGCAGGTCGTTGACGTCGGCAAGTCTACCCTGCAATTTTGCAAGGGCAGCCATCTTGTCCTCTATGTTTTTAGCACGTTGCGACACCTGTTGTGCGTTTTTTACATCGTCCCAGAAGTTGGGGTCGTGCTGTTGCTTGTTAAGCTCGGCAAGTTCTTCCTTCAGTTTGGGCAAATCAAAACTATTTTCAATGCCGTTAAGCTTGCCTTGCAACGCTTTTGCGTTGTTTTTAAGTTCTTCGATAAGAATCATTGTAATACCTTTTGCGACATAAAGTCGCGTTTAATGTGCCGTTTACTGCCGTCAAACCGACAAAATTGTCACTTACTAATTCTGCTTGGCATCGGGAGTATCCATCACTGCATCTGTTACGAGTTCGTCTTGATAGTCCGTTTCGTCCTCGCTTACTTCACCGCGCAACACCGCTTCAGGCACCTTGCCAAGACAACAGTTTTTGTACTTTTTGCCACTTCCGCAAGGGCACGGACCATTGTGTTTCAGCGTGGGGTTAAGTTCGATATTGTAAGTCTTTTTGCGGTCGGGGTTATAGCGGTCGTTAAATCTACCCGATAACAACCGTCCCACAACGTTATATTTGATAAGGTCGTTAAGCTTCTCAAACATCTCGTAGGCTTCTTTCTTGTACACCATCAACGGATCGCGCTGACCGATGGCTTGCAGTCCGATACCCTGACGCAGGTTGTCCAGCGCGTCAATGTGTTTGATCCACAAGAAATCGATGTAGCCCAACAATATGGCACGTTCCGCTTCGTCAAAGGGCAGATCGTCGGGACGTTTGGGCGACTTGTAGCGGTAGTCGAGCATTGCCTTGGTACGTTCCGTAAGCATGTCGCAAACCTGCCGCGCCGACTTGACGTTGTCGGCGGTCAATATCGGTTGGTCGAAATCATTGTCGTACAATCCGCCGTAGTACAGATAGTAGAATGTCGGGTCGTTGCCCTTAAACACGGCGTTAAGCACGTAGTTGACTACGTCCAAATTCCACTTGTCGGTATCCAATTCGCCACCGCAAGCACGTTCCAGCACTTCGCGGGCATACTCGCCTGCCATTTGCATCACTTCTTCGTGCACGTCACCGCCGTCAAGCAAACGATTACGCTCGGCAAAGATTGCTTTGCGCTGTTGATTGTTGACGTCGTCGTACTGCAACACGTGTTTGCGCATGCTGAAATGCATACCTTCTACACGCTTTTGTGCAGTTTCGATAGCCTTGGCAGCCAACTTTGCCTGAAAAGGTTCGTCGGGCTTTTGGTTGGCGAACAGCGACATAATCATTTGCACACGGCTGTCGCCGAATATACGCATAAGGTCGTCTTCCATAGACACGAAAAATATGCTGTGTCCCGGATCACCCTGACGTCCCGCACGTCCGCGCAACTGATCGTCGATACGCCGCGCGTCGTGGCGTTCGGTACCGATTACGCACAAACCACCGACTTCCAGCACCTTTTTGCGGTTTTCATCGGCAGCTTGCTTGTGCTTTTGTTTAAGTTTATTGTACACCGCCTGCAACGCCTCGATTTCGAGGTCGCCCTTGATGACGCTTGTGGACAACTCGATTTGCTCTTCGGTGTAGTGCATCTGCGCCATTTCTTTGCGCGCGTAATACTCCGGATTGCCGCCTAGCAGTATGTCGGTACCGCGCCCTGCCATATTGGTGGCAATGGTAACGGCTCCGAACTCGCCCGCTTGCGCAATGATTTGCGCTTCCTTTTCGTGGTTGACGGCGTTGAGCACATTGTGCCTGATGTTGCGCTTTTTAAGCAGCGCCGACAGCTCCTGGCTCTTCTCCACCGTGGTGGTGCCTACAAGCAACGGTTGTCCGATCTTGTTACGTGCGATAATCTCGTTTACCACCGCTTCCAGCTTGACGGCGCGTTTGCCGTACACGCGGTCCGGTTCGTCTTCACGAATCAACGGCATGTGAGTAGGCACGGCAACTACGTCCAGATTGTAGATGGTGTTAAATTCCTTTTCTTCACTCTTGGCAGTACCGGTCATGCCGCTCATCTTGTGATACATGCGGAAGTAGTTTTGCAATGTAATGGTTGCTTCCGTTCTGTCTTGCGGACGTGGACGAATACCTTCCTTGATTTCCACCGCCTGATGCAGTCCGTCGGACAAACGACGACCTTCCATCTTACGACCCGTATTTTCGTCGATAAGTATAATCTCGTCAGCCACACGGATGTAGTCCACGTTGTTGGTAAACAAAGCGTGAGCCTTCAAAGCATTGTCGATGTAGAAGTTAAGTTCGCTGTTTTCGGGCGAGTACAGATTTTTGACCTTAAAAAACTTTTCAGCGCGATGTATGCCGCGTTCGGTCAGGCGCACGGTACGATCCTTAAGGTTGACGATGTAGTCGCCGTTGGGGATAATCTTTTTGACTTTGCCATCGGGTTGTTCGTCGCCTGACTTGCGCAAATATGTCGGATCTTCCGGTTTATCGTCTTGCTCGTCATCATCGTCGTCGTCCGTAGGCGTGTATGTGCCGAACAAACGACTGCCTTCTTCGATAACGTTGCCTTGCTCGTCCAGCAAACGCCCTTCGACGTCGACGTTTGTACTCTTTTTCAGCGTGTGCGCCACAAGCATGTTGGCGTTGATGTAGTACTGCGTTTCATCGCCTGTATCTCTTCCGCTGATAATAAGCGGAGTGCGCGCTTCGTCGATAAGTATACTGTCCACCTCGTCGATAATGACAAAATTCAGTCCGCGTTGCACGCAATCCTTGCGACGGGTTGCCATATTGTCACGCAGATAGTCGAAGCCGAACTCGCTGTTGGTACCGTATGTTATATCGCATGCATAGGCGCGACGTTTTTCGGAGGGTCTCATTTCTCGTAAAGTCACTCCGACGGTAAGTCCCAGAAAACGGTACACCTTGCCCATCCACTCCATATCGCGCTTGGCAAGATATTCGTTGACGGTGATGATATGCACGCCTTTGCCCGACAGTGCGTTGAGATAGGCAGGCAACGTTTCGGTAAGCGTTTTACCTTCACCGGTTGCCATTTGACAAATACGCCCTTGGTGCAGGGCAATGCCGCCGATTATCTGCACGTGGTAATGACGTTGACCAAGTACGCGCGTTGCGGCTTCTCTACAAACCGCATACGCTTCGGGCAACAGCTTGTCAAGCGTTTCGCCGTCGGCAAATCGTTGCTTAAACACATTGGTTTGCTCGGCAAGTTGACTGTCGCTCATTGCCTCGTAGACAGGTGCCAGTTTTTCCACCTGTTTGGCGATTTTGTCCAATTTTTTGACGGCACGGCGATTGCCCCAACCGTAATTTTGTTGCATAGTTACCTCCAACATTGTACATTGCCGCATTACATAAACCATTTGCGACAACATACCGTAAAACTGTCAATTATCTACATTGCCAAAGCGTTGACACAAAAGAAATTCCATTTCTTGCGCCATACTATCCCGGCACATGTTCGTCGGTCACTTCGAATACAAAGTTTTCCGCACGGGAAGCCACCGTTACGGCGTACACCGCTTTGGCGCCTTTCAGCTTAAGCACCTTGGCACACTCGTTGATTGTTGCACCGGTTGTCTTGATATCGTCGACAAGCAGCACGATTTTGCCCTTGATGCGTGTCTTTGCGCCATCCTTTACACGAATACATCCGATAAGGTTTTCTTTACGTTCCTTTTTGCCGAGTTTCTCCTGTGGCGTCGTATCCTTTATTTTTGACAAAGCGTCGACAAATTTGTCGTCGCAGTCCATTATATCACAAAATCCGCGAGCAAGCAACTCTGCCTGATTGTATCCGCGCTTTCTGAAAGAAGCCTTGGACATAGGCACGGGCACGACAATGTCAAACGACACGTCGTACTTATTGACAGTAAACGCCAGATAGCGCGCAAGCACTCTTGCATACGCGCCGCAGTTGCCAAACTTCATGGCAAGTATTGCCTTGCGCACTACGCCTTCGTAGCCAAAGGGCGAATATGCCTTGTCGAAGTAAACCTTGTCCTCGGCACAGTTGCCGCAGTAATCCTCGGCGCCGTCTATGGCAACGCCGCACCGCTTACATGTCTTACCGTTGTTGTAGGGTAAGTTTGCACGGCACTCTTCGCAAAAGCCCAGTTCGTCAAATACATCCCTGCCGCAACCCAGACAACGAAATTCCGTCGGAGCAAACAGTTCTGTAAGCTTGGTACGTAGTTTGTACCACAATCCGTCGCGCTTTACCACAGTGCACCTTCGTCGGGTTCGTCGGGCGGCAATTGATCGGTGTAGTCGTCACTGCCTTGTTGCTCGATACGGCGGCGGGCTTCGTCGGAAAAATACCGCAGATATTTGACGTGTTCCGCTTGCAAAAAGCGGCACAGGTTTGTGTTGCGCGCGGCAATGTAGTTGTTGTGTACCATCATCGCCAGTACTTTTTTACTTCCGACAAGCACCACCGTGCGCTTGGCACGAGTGATTGCCGTGTACAACAGGTTTCTTCCTATAAGGGTCGGCGGTCCGCTGACAAGAGGTATAACTACCACGTCGAACTCACTGCCCTGGCTTTTGTGTATGGTAATTGCATAGGCTAGTTGCAGGTCGGACATTTCCGTCTCGCCATAGGTGGCAAGGCGGTTGTCGTCAAACCACACGTCCATTTTGCCGTTGGCGCGATCGATACTTTTTACGCGACCGATGTCGCCGTTAAACACGCCCTGTCCCGTTTCCGGTGCGCCGTCGCCATACTTGACAAAAGGCAAATCGTAGTCGTTGACCGTCTGCATAACCTTGTCGCCCACACGAAACAAATTACTGCCGACGGTGATTTCGTTTTTGCCGTACATGCGCGGATTAAGCACTTCTTGCAGACGTCGATTCAGGTTTTCCACTCCGCAAACGCCGCTTTTCAGTGCGCCCAGTACCTGTATATCCATCGGTGCGGCACCGGTGTAGCCGGGCAAGCGTTTGGACACAAGGCCGACAACGGTGTCTGCCATCTCGGTGGCGTCGGTAAGGTTGGTGTAGAAAAAGTCCTTACTGTGGTTGTTAAGCTCGGGCATGTGTCCGCTGTTGATAAGGTGGGCATTGGACACGATAAGGCTGTCCTCCGACTGCCTGTAAATGTGCGTAAGATAACGTATGTCTATAACGCCGCTGTGAATGATGTCGCTAAGCACGTTGCCCGCACCTACGCTGGGCAACTGATCCTTGTCGCCGACAAGTATCAGTCGCGCTCCCTGTGGCACCGCCGACAACAAACTGTACATCACGTTGACATCCACCATTGACACTTCGTCCACTACTATGGCGTCGCAAGGCAAGCGATTGTTGTAGTTGTATTTAAAGGCAGGGTGGTCATCATGCATTTCGAAGCCGAGCATGCGGTGTATCGTTTTGGCATCAAACCCCGTGGACTGCGTAATGCGCTTGCTCGCACGTCCCGTCGGCGCACAGAAAAACACGCGTAAACCCTGCGCGGACAATATCTGTCCGATACACTTTATTATGGTAGTTTTGCCGGTGCCCGGACCGCCCGTGATGACCGTAACGCCGTTGTTTATCGCCGCGCGTACAGCCTCGGCCTGACTCGGGTGGAATGTAATTTTGTTGGTTACGCCAAACTGCTCGATAAGGCTGTTGACGTCAACGGCAATGCGCGTAACGTCGTGATTGACTGCGACAAGCTTGCTTGCAATGCCGCTTTCCAACTTGTAGTAGCGAATGAATGACACCGAACGCCGCCCGTCTACGTCAAACACTTTGACAGAGGGTTCCAACTCCAACTTAGTGACGGTGTTTTCCACCAACTCGCCGTATTGCGTCAGGTCGACGCCCAAAAGTTTGCTGCACGTATCAAACAAGTCGTCGAAGTACAGGTAGGTGTTGCCGTCTTTTTCCGCCGCTTCCTTCAGGGTGTACACTATTGCCGCTCGCAGACGAAATTCGCTTTGCGGCTCAACGCCCATACTGACGGCAATTTTGTCGGCGGTAAGAAATCCTACGCCGTCGATGTCGTCTACAAGGCGGTAGGGATTGGCAAGCACCAGTCGTCTGGTATCCGCGCCGTAGTTGTTGTAGATTTTTATGGCAAGGTTGGTGGTCATGCCGTAACCCTGCAAAAACATAATCTGTTCCTGCATGGCTTTAAGTTCGGACACGGCGTTGGCAATTTCCATGGCTTTCTTCTTGGAAATACCCTTTACCTTGGCAAGCAACATTGGGTTGTTTTCTATTACGCCGAATGTATCGTTGCCGAACATATCATAAATGTTTTGCGCGGTAGTGCCGCCCACACCCTTGATAAGACCGCTGCTAAGGTACTTGATGATGCCTTCGCGCCCCGTAGGATCCTGCAATGTGTAGGTGTCGGCAACGACTTGTTCGCCGTACTGACGATGAGTCTTTTTTTGTCCGTTGACGGTAAGCACGGCTCCGACGGAAAGGTCGGCAAAACAGCCGACGCAGGTAACCTTACCTCCGTCGACCGAGTCTAGTACCAATACGGTGTAGCCTGTATCGTCGTTGCGAAACACGATCGAAGCCACCGTACCTTTTACCGTCACTTTGTTGTCTGCCATGTGCGACACCTCTGTCGAAAAATAACTCGTTGTCCGACGGGCATTTTTGCCCGTCTCAAATGACTTTTGGTCGTAAAAAAGGCTATACGTGCAAGTATTTTTGCAACGCATCTACCGCATCCAACTCTTCCCACGGGAAGCCTTCGCGGCCGAAATGACCGTAACTTGCCGTAGCATGGTAAATGGGACGTTGCAAGTCAAACTTGCCGATTATTGCACGTGGACGAAGGTCGAATTCCTCGGCGATAATCTCTGCCAATACGCCGTCGGACACCTTGCCCGTACCGTATGTGTTGACGTCTATACTGACGGGTTTGCTGCGCCCGATAGCGTAGCTTACCTGCAACTGAATACGGTCTGCAAGCCCTGCGGCAACAATATTCTTGCAAATGTATCTTGCCATATATGCCGCCGAACGGTCCACCTTAGTGGGGTCCTTTCCGCTGAATGCGCCGCCGCCGTGCGCACAATATCCGCCGTAGGTATCCACGATGATTTTGCGCCCGGTCAGTCCGCTGTCCGCCGCCGGTCCGCCGATTTCGAAACGCCCCGTCGGATTGACGTAGTACTTGGTTTTGTCGTCCAGCAATTCGATAGGCACAACCTTGCGTATCACGTGTTCGATCATGTCCGAAGCAATTTGTTCGGTAGACACGTCCGCGCTGTGTTGCGTACTGAGTACTATCGTATCGACGCGCACGGGTTTGTCGTTTTCGTCATATTCCACCGTCACCTGGCACTTGCCGTCGGGACGAAGGTAGGGCAATTCGCCGCTTTTGCGAACTTGCGCCAAGCGGTAACTTATGCGTTGCGCAAGAGTAATCGCCATAGGCATATATTCGGGCGTTTCGTTGCAAGCGTAGCCGAACATCATACCCTGGTCACCTGCGCCGTACATGTCCAATATCTCGCCGCGGTCACGGTACTCGCCCGACTTGTCAACGCCCAAAGCTATGTCGGGGGACTGTTTGTCCAGCGAAATAATCACACCGCAACTGTCTGCGTCGAAACCGTACTTGGCGCGAGTGTAGCCGATGTTGCGTACTGTGTCGCGCACGATCTGCGCATAATCAACAACGGCGGTAGTCGTGATTTGCCCCATCACAAATACCGTGCCTGTGCAAACTACCGTTTCGCAGGCAACGCGTGCGTCGGGGTCAAGAGCAATAATGGCGTCGAGTATCGCGTCGGATATCTGGTCGCACATCTTGTCGGGGTGTCCTTCGGTAACACTTTCGGAAGTGAAAAATCTGTGTTTGTTGCTTAACATTAGTGTCTCCTTACAACCATCGAAGGCGTATCGCGCTTAAAAAACGGTCCTGTCCCTTGGACAAGACCGCGCAAAAAAGCTCTTTCGCCGTCCCATCTTCCAAGACGCACCGATTGTAGAGTTCGGCTGTCTTGCGGAAATTAGCACCTAACAATATTTTAGGTTGCTGTGACGTCAACGAGTCCGTCTCTCGGTCACTCTCGATAGGGTTGTGACGTAATTGTACCACCAAGCGGCGGAGTTGTCAATTACTTACGAGTAATAAGCGTGATTTGCAGTTCTTCTTTGTCGTTTACCGCATCGACAAACGCCTTGATCGTAGACACGACAATAGCGTAGTTCATGGCAGTGGTATCTTTAAGTCCGCTTGTAGTGATACCTATTACTTCGCCGCGGACGTTCAGCAATGCACCGCCACTGTTGCCGCCTACGATAGGTGCGCTGAACATGATACACTCCTTTGCGCCCACCTGACGATTGCGATCGGACACTATGCCGTCAAGGATATTAAGTCCCTGCCCCTTACTGTTGCCGATTGCAAATATCTTTTCGCCGGTACGCACTTCGCCGTCGAAGAAGGTTGCGCCGCCACAGTAGTCGGTGCTTTTGACAATAGCGATGTCCTGCGTCGGTTCCGCCGCGATAAGCTCGGCGTACTTACCTTTGCCGTCGTCGTCAAACAGGGCAATTTCGTCGGGAATGCTTATCTTTCCGTTGTCGTCGGTGTTTGTTACAACGTGGCAGTTGGTGACGTAGTAGCCGCCGCCGAGGGATATTGCCGTACCTGCCGAGCGACTGTTTTTGAAGTCGGCAACAACATTGCGCATATACTTGATGCACTTGTTGTAGATTTCCACGGCAAGGTCGTTGCCCTGTGCAACGGCTTCGGTACCTTTGTCGACGTGCGTGGGCGTGGTTTTGTACTGTTCGGTGTCGAACTCTTCGCCGCAAGCGTGGCACTTGTACACGTAGTAGGTTTCACTGCCGACTGTACGTTTTTCCACTTCCGTAGGGTTGGCGCTGCCGCAAACGGGGCATGTTCTAATCTTGTGTTCCATCGTTTCCCTCCTTGTAACGAGCAAATTTGTCTAGTTCTTCCTGCGTAACCGTGCGGTGACTTGCACTCAGAATCTTGTTGCAATCGTCGCGCGTGATGTGTTGCGGTTGTCCTGTCAATATTTCGCGCTTGTAGGGTTCGCTTCTGATACTCTTACAAATAGACGTAATGTCGCCGCCGCCGTAGCCTTCCAACGCCCAGGCGAGCTTGCTAAGGTCAACGTCATCGTCACGCGCGATGTCTTTAAGCGCTTTGTTTACCAAAAACTCACGCGCTTCCTGATCGGGCAACCCGACGTAGATATGCGTATCGAAACGTCCGCCGCGTACCATTGCGCTGTCGATGACCCACGGGCGGTTGGTTGCGGCAATAAGCAGTAGCATCTTGTTCCCGGACGGCTTAAACCCGTCCACCTTGGCAAGAAACGTTGCTACAAACCGCGCCATTTCGGCGTCCACTCCGCCACTGCCGTCGCCGCGCTTGCTGGCAACAGAGTCGAACTCGTCAAAGAAAATGATTGCACGGTCGTATTTCTCCGCCGCGTCAAACAGACGTTCCAATTTTTTGGAGCTTTCGCCCATATATTTGTCGATAAGCGCACTGCACCTGACGTAGAAAAACTTTGCGTCCACTTCGCCTGCAATAGCGCGCCCTATGTAGGTTTTGCCGGTTCCCGGAGGACCGTACATCAATATCTTTGCGCCTGCGCTGATGTTGTACTTTTCGGCAATGTCGGGTCGTTGCATGGGCGCAATAACCTTAAAACGGATTTCGTCCTTGACGTCCTGCAACCCTGCCACGTCGGCAAACGTAATGCGGTTTTCGTCCGAAATATTTTCGGGAGTAAACTCGTTGTCGCCATCTGATTGCGTACTGCCGCTGCTGCGACGAGTACCGCTACTGCCGCGACGTTGTCCGCCGCCGGGTCTGCTGTTGTTGCCATCGGTGTTGGGTCCGTCGGCAGACGGCATTGCAGGCTCGCTGTCGTCGCCAACGGGGCGCACTACGCATTCGTTGCGCACGTAGTCGAGTATTGCGTTGGCAAGTTTGCTGTACTGCATGCGCGTGTCGTAGGACTTGGCGCCGAGCGCGATGTCGTTGGCAAGTTCCGCCGCACGCAAAAATGCGTCGCGTGCCGCAGGAATGTTGCCTGCATTGACATAGTCCTTGCCTTGTTGGAAAAAGCTTTTGTAAGCTTCGATTTTAGGTTGATTGTTCATTGTTTCCTCGTTGGCGCGGCGAAATTTGTGCCTTGCGCCTGCTGTTAATAGAAATATAACATACAATTTAAGTGTTGTCAAGTTTTGTAAACACTTTTTGTGGACAATTTGTAAAAAAATTTGTTGACTTGTTTTTTGCGGTTTGTTTTTTTTTGCGGGGAGGACCTTTTTAAAAAAAGCGTCCTCCCCGCACCCCACTCCAAAAACTTTGGACCGAGAATAGGGAGCGCAAGAACAGCAGAAACAAATTTGCGCTTGTTGAATACTCTTTTTGTCATCCCGAGCGTAGTCGCCCACCTGACGTGGACGCACTAGGTAAAGCCCGTGTGTAACTACCTTCGCAAACCACGAACCTGCGTCGGGGTTTGCGCCCTAGCGGGGGATGTTGGGGATGCTCGCCCCAACGTAAGTCTGTTAGATGCGGTGAGCTTTCACTTTGGGTCGCAATCGATTTTGACACCTACACTAAACTAGCGATACAAGCCAACTCTGCCTAGTGGGTGCACGACCCGTGCCCGCACCCAAATAGTCCGACCACAACAGGGCACTGCCGTGGGCACTAGATATGTCTATTCCCTCTAGACGTGCACGTTAGGTGCCGTGCCGCCGCTGTTGTGCGTGTGGTCGGATACATGCCCCGATATACGCCGTTTCATTCAGATTACCACCAACACCACCGCAACCGCACAACCCAAGAAGATCAAGAGAGGTATCAGCCACGACAACATACGCAAAAACGCGCCCTTGGCGGCAACACGCTCGGCACTGCGACCGATTTGTCGGGACACGGAACGTTGCTCGTCGACAAGTTGCGACAACCCCTTGACCACGTCTTGCGACTCGTCCAACGTAAAAACGCGACCGTCGTAGCAACCGCCCGACAGACTTGTCAACGTTTTGTCCAATTCTTTTTGGCCGGTGGTAAGTTGACGTTTTTCGTAGTCGTCAAGGTGAGCGCCCTTCCAACCGAAGTCACCGCCAATATTCATGTCGCCCCCGAACAATTGGTAAACACCTGCCAGTACCGAAATCACCGACGCCGCCAACAGAAAATATTGAAAGAAAATACGCAAACAACTGTCTTCTGTCCAACCGACCAACACGTGCCACCAAATTGTCAATACGCCTGCCGCAACAGCGGTAAAAATACCCGTCCAAAAGGACAGCCAGACATCTTCGTCGATTCCTGCGCGCACCCATTTGATAAGTTCGCACAGTGCGCAAACGCCGTATAATATGTAACATGTAATCCAGATTTTATCGTACATTATGTTTTTCCTTTTAATCAAACTACCTTTTACGTCAAGGCGTACACCGTTACGGCGGCGCAGGCGGCTATTATATACAGCGGAATAAGCGCAAGAAAGACGTTTGCCACTTGTTTCAATTTTTCCTTCGGTTTTGTCTTGCAGTTGGAGTAGTAACTGTCCTGCAACTTGTCCGTTTGACTGCAAATCGCCGTCGAGAAGTCGTCAAATTCGTCTAACGTTATTGTTTTTTGCCGACCGTCTACAACATAAACGCCATTTTCCAGATCGGTCAAAACGGTTTTGCAAGTAAGTATATCGTTTCGGGCAATTTCTCTGTTTTTGTGCGCCTTTCGGACTGTCAGCAAGTTATTTTTGTAGCTGAAACAACTCTTTCCAAAATCTCGATCTTCCAAACCATGAAGTGCGACACCGAAATGCAGTACACAACCCAACACCGTAACAACCATGCCTACAATGTAACGCACGTCGAAACGTACCGACATGTCACCAAGGTTGCAGGCTAGCACAACCAATACAACAACTCCGCAAAAGCTTACACATGAACCGTTGAATGTAATCACGTTTTTCCTTTTTTTACACCCTGTCCATCTGGCTATTTCGGCTACCGTGACAACGCCTGCCATCACCGCAAACACCGTCAACAATTTTTCGTACATTCTACTCTCCCCACTTGTCAAGCAAATCTTCGTTGGCTTGTTGCTGTTTCTTCAACCTGTCGTAGATATCCTGCAAAGCGGCAAATTTCTTTAGCACAATCAGGTCGGGCAGGGTCGCCGTCTCCAATTGCTTAAACAGCGGAATAAAATCGGTAAGGCGCGGTTGCTTGGCAAACAGTTCCGCCAGGTTGACAAGCCTGTTGCGACTGTCCGTTTTGGAAAAATACGCTACGTAGTTGTGTTTCTGCTCCTTGGCAAGCTTTACAAGCTTTTGTAGGGTTGCTTTGTCAGCCTTGCGACACAACTCCACGAATGTGGGCACCGTCTCCAACAGGCGCAGACTGTTTACAGCCTTGGCAATGTCGGCAATCTCCAATGTTTCGGCAATCACTTCCAACTGCCTGGCGTAGCGTTTGGCAAACGCAGTGCTTTCTTCCCGGTCGGTTTTGTCGGGTTGTTCCACCACGACGACTTTGCCGCCCTTGGTTGCCTTTACTTTGCCTTTGGCGTTGCCGTCGTTTGCCGTGGTTGTCGTCGGCTCGGGCGAAGCAGGCTTTGTCGCCTGTTTGCCGCAAATCTTTGCCAGATGTGCCACTAAGTCGGTGTAAAAGGTCTTTTGCGTCGCGTCCAACACCTGCATCTTGTCCAGTGGGTTGGGCAGCTCGGCAGGGTCTACGCCGTCGCACACAACTACAAGACTGTCGGCGGTACATTGCTTGTCGCGTATGCGGCGCAAAAATCTAGTCCACTCGTTGCGCATCCAGGTAGACGTAAAGTACTCCGTTTTGCCACCGTACACCACCATTGCGCGCGCGGTGTTGACGGCGTTGTATATGTAGGGTTCGTACTTTTCGGCGACCTTGTCGCGCAGACATTCGCGACTGAAAAACACTTTGTAACCAAGCTTGGTAAGGTGTACGTACAAATCGGCGACTTCGTAGCTGTCGTCGGTGCGTTCGATACCATGCTCCTTGTCGCTGTCCTTGAAGCACAGAAAGACATCGTACTTCGGTTCCTTGGCGGCACGGGTCAGCCACTCGGTGCGCATACGCTCGATAAGCTCGCCCTGCTCCATGTAAAACAAGCGTGTTTCTTTGTCGTCGCACAGCGCAACGGCACGGCGGTAGTCGTTGTCCGACTGCACGCTTGCAATGTTGGACCCAAAACAAGTAGGCACGGGCTTGCCGTCGTAGTCCACTTCGTACTTGATGCCGTACTTGGCAAGCACCAAACCCCACCGCGCGGCAGAGTTGTCGGGATAGCGCGCAACGACGTCGCGGTACATATCCTCCGCCTCGTCAAACGCCGCCATGCGCAACTTCTGCGCCGCATTGTACAGTAAAGTGTCTTCTTCACCATTGATGTCCCGTTGTCGCACCGCGCCGCACGCAGAGCACACCCATCTTCCGTCACGGTAAACCAGATTGGCACCGCAAGTATCACAAATATTTTTTGGCATATGTTTCTCCTCCTCGGGATACGATTTTACATCGTACCGCTTTATATTTTGTTGCATTTTTCTTAATACGTATGTAAAAATCGATTACACTTCGTTGCCGTTCACATCCAATGTGCCGTCGGTACAAACAATGGTCAAGCTGTCGTTCGGGTACCAATCGGATCCTTTTTCAACGTTATTTAGCCACTGTTGTTTTGTTCCTTTATATGTTATGCTTTTTAGGTTTCCACAATCTCTGAAAGCACCCATGGGTATTTTCGCGATGCCGCAAGGCACCGTGACGTTTGTCAAGTCTTTGCAATGCGCAAAGGCATCATATCCGATAGTTGTGACGCTGTCGGGAATAGCTATACTTGTCAAATCAAGACAACAGTAGAATGCTCTGTCGCCAATACTTGTGACGCTATCGGGAATGGTGATATTTGTCAGGCTTGCACGATTTGCAAAAGCCTCATTGGCAATCCCCACAACATCCTTTCCCTTGTACTTCGGCAATATAACAACATCCGTTGCCCACGAGTTGCGACCGCTTACGACATAGTTGCCGTCATCCGTCAATCTATAAGTTGCCGACTCCGTCAACTGTATTTGCGGCACTTCGCACACCTTCATCCAAACGCAAGCACCTACAACAGCAACTATCACGACAACAGCAACCACAACTCGCCAAAATACGGTACGAGCAAATTTTTTGTTGATGTGTACAACTCTTTTTGCCACCTTGACGGCGTGTTGTCGGTCATTCTTTATATCGTTCAGCTTGTTCCTTAATTCTTCAATATCTGCGTAGCTTGACGATTGTAAAGTCGACGCCAACTCATGAGTCTTTTTGCAAGCATCGGCTGTCATCAATTTTGCACGAGTATAAGTATTTCTGTCGACCTTCGCCTGATTGAGAGCCGCCTTTTTTTGAGCAATATTATTATCAAAACTGCCGTATAAAGCAATTAAACCAACCAAAATCGAAAGTCCCACAGTTGCACTGTACCAGCCTTCGACACCGCCTTTTGCCATTGCCCACATAGCACAAATAATATCTATTCCGGCAACGACCAGGCAATCGATTCCCCACAAAAACCAACCAAAAGAATATTTTACCTTCTCAGTAAGAATAGTTCCGGGACAATACTTGGTAAGTTCTTCCATTATCTTTTTGTCGTTGTCTATGCAAGCAGTAACAATAAAACCCACGACAAACAAGCCGACGCCTATCCACCACAATCCGAATTCATTCATTTTTCTTTCCTCAAATCTAAAATGTAGTACTTTCGCTCTTTGTCGTCGATTCTACCTAATCTTTATGTATTTCCGATTCTTTTCCAAAAACGTCAATTCTCTTTGACAATCCCAATACAACTCTTGCATTTCTTCCAGAAGTTTTATCTTTTCGATTGTATCTTTCGTCGCGCTTGACAGTATCGCTTTGTACTGTTTAAGCGTCGAAAGCGTCACCTTTGACAGCACAACTTCGCCAAAGTCTTTCGCGCCTACGGCAGCCAACAGTTCGTCAATCAGTTGTTTGTCGCGCTGTTCGGCTTTTGCTGCGGCTTCGCGGACAAGACGTTTTTCTTCCGCCAAACGTTCTTCTTCCAAACGCTTTTGCTCGGCAATAGCCGCTTCCTGTTTGCGTTGTTCCAACGTGGCAGTCCATTCGGCATAACTTTTGTTCAGTTGCCGTTGTGTCTTGACGTCCGCTTCTCGATACGCCCTTATGTAGGTTTGCGTTTCGGTGTAGTCGGTAAGAGTTTTCGACAGTTCGTAATTGGTGGCGCACTCGTTTTCCGCCAGCACTCTGCCCCACAATGCGTCAAAGTTGTGCTCGTCGATGGATAAAGCCTCGCCAAAGTACTTGTCGGCAAGGGCAAACTCGTCAATTGCCATCAACACTCGTCCCATTGAGCACAATTGGTCGATCATCATCGCGTTTTTGTCCACAGGGATGTAACGCACTACATTGAGATAGGCTTTGTCTGCCGTTTCGGGGTCGACTTTGCCACCAATTACTGCCTTCAGAATGTCATCGCAAAGCCATCCGACAACTGCCTCGAAGGAGTATTTGTTGTCGGCATCATGGTTATGCACTGCAAAACGAAGCAAGTTTTCCAGATTGGCAACGGCGTTGCCGTTTTTGTCTGCAAACTTATCCACGCACCCGACAATACTGCCGTCGCGCGAACCTACGCTTGCATACAACATGCCTAACAGCGCACGTACATTGCCGTTGTCAAGGTCGACAACGCGTTTGTACAAGTTTTCGGCAGTTGCAAACCACTCTTTGGTGTAAGCCTTGTCGGCGGCGGCGTTGTACAAAGCGATGTGTTTGTCTACCGCGTTGCCGTCGATAAGTTTTGCGGCGTAGTCCACAATGTCGACAAACTCTTGTTCGGGCAAGCAGTTCGTTCCGTTGTCGACAATGCCGGCGACAAAATCGTCCACAGCTTGCGTACGACCTGCAAAGTCGTAACCGAGCATTGCCTTGACTCCGTTTGCGGCGGCGACAAAGTTGCTACCCTGCATTGCCGCAAAAAACGCCTTGACAAAAAACAAAATGTCGTTTTGGGCGTCCTTGGCAGAGGAATGTTCCACCACGTATGTAATGTCGGCCAGTGGCAGGGCAAGCGCCTTGTCTGCAAGCTGTTTTTCGTTGCGAGTGTTGGTTGCGATGTACAGGCGGTTGAACAGTGCCGAGTGGTTTTGGTCGTCCATGGCAAGCACCTTGTCGTTGTAGGTTTCCGCCACGGCAAAACTGCCCGAATCGATAGCCGTTGCCGCCACTTGCAAGCAGTAGTCAATACGTTCGTCGACTTCGTTCGGGTCGATGCACGACAACACCGCATCCACCGCTTGCGTAACGTCGGAATTGTGCGCCTGCACAAGTGACGGCACAACGCCCTTAACCGTTTCTATCGCCTCGTAGCGTTGCAAAATGTTGTAACCGCACACGGCGTTGAAGTACAGCAGTGCCGCCTCCACATGTACGTTGTTGCAACAATGCTTGCACGCCGCAACAAACATATCGGCGGCGCGGTTGGCTTCGGCATTGTCCGCGCAGGACATCAGACGATTGAACAATTGTATATGCTCGGGCAAGATACGTTCCGCATTGGCGACAAACTCTTCGTCGTTGCGTGCGCCCACGGCAATCAGCAGTTTGCCTTCAAGGGCGGTTGCGTTGTCGGTGGCGGACAGAACCTCGTCAAACTCGTGTTCGGCAAACTTGAAGTTGCCCACTGCCAGGCTTGCAAACGCGCCGTCGTTTATCTTTTGCGCGTCGGCATTGTACTCGTCTACGCGGTTTGTGCCGAATTCCTTTATTTGCAGTGCGTCGGCTTGCACGACTTTCTTTTTGCCTACAACGCCCGTACCGAGCGCAACGGTGGCAATCTGTTCCACATCGGCGTGCTGTTTGCGTACGGTTTGACCTTGGGCAAAGGAAACACGTTCGATACCGTTACTCGGATTGCCGATTTTGGCATGCAAAGCACGGTACAACTCGTCGAGATAGCCTACGGACGAACAATCCACACCCTGTATCTCGGATATTTGCGACGGCAAGTCGGCAGGGGCAATACGGTCGTACACGTAAAACAGCGTGTTTGCTCCCTTTTTGAGTCGGGACGTACTGCGGACGTTGACGTTGTCCATAAAGTACAGGTATCTAGTCCACTCGTCGCGCACCCAACCGCTGTTGACATATGCCGCCTTGGTACCGACAAGCACCATTGCTTTGGCGGAGGCAAGTGCGCCGAAAATCTTCGGCTCGTACTTCTCGCCAAGCACGTTGCCGCGCCCGATGCTGACAGGACTGAAAAACACTTTGTAACCGCGCGCCGTAAAGTAGGTGTAGATTTCCTCCGCCTTTTTGCTGTCGTAGGTAGGCACCTTACGTACGTTGCCGTCGCTGTCGGTCATTTCTTCTTCCGCCTTGAAACTGACAAAAATGTCGGTGTCGTACTCGCCGCTGACTTTTTCCCACAGTTCCAGACGAATAGCCTCGACAAGCTCGCCGTAGTGACGGTAGCGTTGCGCATACTTGCCCGACAAGCTGCGAGTGTAGTTGACGTCGTCGTACACGCTGCAATCGCTGCGGAAAAAGCTGTTGCCGTAAAAGACGGGTTTGCGTTCGCCGCTTGCCTGGTCGCGCACGAAATGCACTTTGTTTTTGGCAAGGAACATCAGCCAGTTGAGTTCGGGACTGTCGGGGTTGTCGGCAAGGCGATCGCGACAGATATTTTCCGCCGCCTCGAACTGCACGCCGTCAAGCATGTTTGACACAAAGATGATATCCCCGAGGGTCGTGTCGTCGACAAATGTAGTTTTGCAGCTGTCGCACACGTAGTTGCCGTTGTTGTCGGTGTGGTAGTACTGACTACCGCACACGGGACAGCAGATAGTTTTGTAAGCCATTTCTCCTCCCAAGTCTTGTGTAAGTTGTGCTTTTGCGACCCGAAAGCAAGCATTTTACGCCTGCTTTTGTCGCTAAAAAGCCGATACGTATGTAAATATTTGTGACAATATATTATGTCGACGTGGTGTCACGACCTTTTAGTCCCTGTCGAATCTGGGGTTATCTTCTTGCAATTCGTCTTTATTGTTTTGAGAATACAAGATTTCGTTTTCCGTCACATCGCCGTCGGTAC
>CAKQXG010000023.1 GCA_934281515.1 uncultured Clostridia bacterium
TCTTCGTCGTTTTGCCTCTAAATTTTTCCTTGCACAAACACGGTCAGATTTCTTGAAAAATAGCCCGTCGTATGGTACTATGTAATGTAGATTACACGCAAGCAATGCGACGTCGAAACAAACCGACATCGTGTTGCAATGTCGTCGACAAGCGGCAAGCGATTTGCCTTGTCGACCATCGACGACACTATTTGAGGGCATGACTAATGAACAAACAAAACCTTGACAAATGGGCAGAGTTGTTGCTCGACACGGGCAAACGCAACAATCTTGTAAACTTCCGCGATGTACGGGCAGCCACGGTAGACGTGTTGAAGCCCGACTTTGCCACGCTGTTTGACAAAGCCGACAACTCCGCCACGCTGGAAGTATTTATCCCCGGTCCACTTGACGAGCAGGGCAACATACGTCGCAGGCGCAAAGGCGAGGACCTCGATTGCGAACTTACGCCCGACGGCATGCCCACGCGCGACAAATACATAGAGATGTATGCGCCCCGCCTGAAGAAATCCAACCAGATACTTATCTACAACCCTTTTGCCAATCCGCTTGTGGCATTGCGCAACATCGGCAAACGCGCACGCTCCGCCATGGAGGAAACGGGCGTAAATATCGCCTACCTTGCGTTGGGGTTTGTCAATTGGCACGAAGGTCGCGGCGAAGGTCAACAATTCCGCGCGCCCGTGTTGCTGTGCCCGATTACGGTGGAAAACAATTCGCCCGTCGACCCGTACTACATCAGGTTTGCCGACGACATTGTACTAAACCCCACTTTTGCATTTAAGATGCAGAGCGAGTACGGCGTAAAGTTGCCCGAATACAAGGACGAATCGGCAACCAACTACCTTAAAAAGATTGCCGCGCTTGTGCGCCGCCTGGGTTGGACTGTGTCGCCCGAAGCTAAAATAGGCGTGTTCAGCTTTCTGAAGATAAACATGTACCGCGACATCATGGACAACGCCGACGCAATAATAAACAACGTCAACGTACGCGCGTTAAACGGAGAAGCGGTAGAATTTGCCTCGTCCACACCGCCGCAAAACACCGCCGCGCAGGATCGCGATATGCCCCAACCCGACTTTGCCGACGATATTGCCGACAGCAGATACGAGTTGCACAACGTAGTCGACGCCGACTCCAGCCAAGCCGCCGCGGTACGCATGGCACGCGCAGGGCGCAGTTTTGTGTTGCAGGGTCCTCCGGGTACGGGCAAGAGCCAAACCATTACCAACATCATTTCGGAGTGCCTTGCATCCGGCAAAAAAGTACTGTTTGTATCGGAGAAACTCGCCGCGCTTAACGTGGTATTTGACAAGTTGAAGGACGCAGGGTTGTCGGAGTTCTGTCTGGAACTGCACAGCCACAAAGCCAACAAAAAGGACGTAATAGAAGAACTGTGCACCACTTTGCGCCTTGGCAAGACAAGCGTGTCATCACGCGCCGCCGACGAAACTGCAGCCAAACTGAACGCGCAAACGCAACTGGACAACTACGCAGAGGAACTGCACAAGCAACGCAAGGTTATCGACAAGAGCCTGTACGAGTTGTTTGAGATTGTTTCATCGCTACGCAACACCACTGACTTTCCTTGCAAGATGCCCGACCTGACAGACCGTGGCACCGACTACGTCAACGCCGTGTGCCAGTACATGTCGCAACTTGCGCAGTACCAACCCACCGTAGGCTACGACTACCGTCAAAACGTGTGGTACGGCTACCGCAACACCGAGACGGGCTATCAGGCGACATTTGCCGTGCGCAACAGATTGCTTGCCGTACAACAGCTATGCACACTGCTGAACAAACTGTCGGCGCAGTTGACCGACATGTACCGCATTGCCGTCAACTCGATAAGCGACGCGGAGAAGTATCGCAAGTTTTTTAAAGCCATGGGGCGCACAAAAGCGTTTACGCCCGAACTGTTGGACCTTGACGTCATCGACCAGACCCTTGGCTTACTTCGACAAATGAAGCAAGCCGCCGAAGCGATTGTCGCCGCAAGTGCCGAACTTGACGCAGAACACGACCAAACTGTGTACAAACTTGACGGCACCGAGTTGCACAAAAAACTCACTTTGCGACACACCAACGGTTTCGGCAGACTGTTTTCGTCGGATTACGGCAAGATACTTCGTTCCGTTGCAGCATGTCGCACAGACAGAAAAAAGCCCAAATATGCTCAAGCCGTACGCACCGCCGAACTGCTTGCCACAGTACAACAACAAGGCGCGGTGTTTACAGAATTACAAAAGCAACTTGGCGACAGAATTGCCTGCTACAACGGACAAAGCACCGATTGGGACGGCGTGATTGCCGAATTGACCGACGCTCGCGAATTTATGCAAGGTTTGGACTTCGGCTCCATGCCGCACATGAGCAAACAAGCGTTTGCCGCCAAAAAAGACGAGTTTAACAATCTGGCAGGGTGGCTTGACGCGGCATTTTCCGACGAGGCCGACATCACAAGACTTGCCGACGACTTTGACGAAACGCAATTCGACCTTACCCACGTCACGCTTGCCGCAACCTACGCAAAGGCAAACAACTGCCTTAACGCTACCGATCAGCTGGACAACTGGTGCCGTTTCCGCAGGCTTACGGACAAACTGACCGAGCTTGCCGCAATGGACTTTGTCAACGCCGCCATAGACGCGCGGTTGCCGCTTGCCGACCTTGCAAACATCTTCCGCAAACAGTTTTACACGCTGTGGATAGACAAGGTTATCGCCGACTGCCCCACTTTGTCGCAATTGTCACGCATACCGCACGACAAGTTAGTGGAGACCTACGCCGAAAAAGACCGCTTACAATTTGAAATAAACAAAGCGCAAGTAAAGGCAATACTGTCGGCGCAACGCCCCGATACGAGCATGATACCGCCGCGCAGTCAGATATCTGTTTTGTTGCGTGAAGGCGAAAAGAAACGCAAACAAAAGCCCGTGCGCCAACTGCTTGCCGAAACGTGGCAATTGACTCAAACGCTTAAACCGTGCTTTTTGATGTCGCCGCTGTCCGTGTCCACCTTTTTGGGTCCGGAGATGACCTTTGACGTGGTTGTATTCGACGAAGCGTCGCAAATCTTTCCGCAAGACGCAGTAGGAGCAATCTACCGCGGCAAGCAACTTATCGTCGTGGGCGACGGGCAACAGATGCCGCCGAGCAACTTCTTTAACACCGTTGCCGACAGCGACGAGGACGCCAACGAGGACGACGATATTACCGATTTCGAGTCGATACTTGACCTATGCAGCACCGCACTGCCGCAACTGCGCCTAAAATGGCACTACCGCAGTCGCTTTGAGCAGTTGATTGCATTTTCCAACAAGAACTACTACGACAACGACCTTGTCACATTCCCTGCGGCGGAGCGCAACCGCAAAGGTTTCGGCGTGGACTACTACTACGTAGACAGCGTGTTCGACCGCACAAGTCGCACCAACCGTGCCGAAGCCGAGTATGTCGTTGACCTTATCTTCGACAACATCAAGCGTTTTCCCGCGCGTAGTCTCGGCGTAGTAACATTCAGCGTGTCGCAACAAGACCTTGTTGACAAATTGCTGACTAAACGCCGCCAGGCAGACCCGTCGCACGACGATTTCTTCCGCGCGGACAAACCCGAACCGTTTTTCATCAAGAATCTTGAAACGGTACAAGGCGACGAGCGCGACACCATCATTCTTGACGTTGCCTACGGCAAGGACGTGCAAGGCAAACTGTTGCACAACTTCGGACCGCTTAACCGTGCCGGGGGCGAACGCAGACTTAACGTTGCCGTAACGCGTGCCAAGTACAACGTACAGGTAGTATCGGGCATGCGTGCCACCGATATAGACCTTACCAAGACGCAATCTCGCGGAGTGCGCTTGTTGCGGGACTACCTGGACTACGCCGAAAACGGCACCGCCGCCCTTACGCGTACACGCAAAGCCAATCCGTTTGAGCGCGTCGACCTTGATTTCGAAGCCGAAGTTGCCGAATTTTTGCGCAAGAAAGGCTTTGACGTGGAAACAAACGTCGGTTGCTCCGACTTCCGCGTGGACATTGCCGTACGTTTGCCCCGTAGCAACACCTACGCCATTGCAATCGAGTGCGACGGCGCAAGCTACCACGCGACATCCGCCGCACGTGACCGCGACCGCCTACGCAAAGATATACTCGAGCGCATGGGTTGGCACTACTATCGCGTGTGGTCGACAGACTGGTTCCGCAACAAATCCATCGAGCAGGACCGACTTGTCGAAGCCGTGGCGCAAGCCGTATCCAAAGCAAAAAGCAACGCCGCAGTGACCGCCGTATCGTCACGCGACAACTTTGAAATGGCAGTGCCGCAAAAGCAGTTACAGTTGCCGGTGTACGTTTATGCCGACGTCAACGACCTTATCGACAAGTATGGCTCTGACTTCCGCCAGTTTGTAAAAGCCGTGCTTGCCGTGGAAGCACCGATATCCGAGGAAATCTTTGTCAAGCGCATAGTACGTGTGTTCGGACGGGAAAAAGTAACCCAAGCCGTAAACGACGAATGGACAAAACGTATGCGCGGCTGCGCCAAGGACGGTATCATACGCAAGAAAGGCTTCCTGTACCTTGCCGAACACCCCGAGTATCGCCTACGCACACCTGCCGAAGGCGAAAAGCAACGTAACGTTGCCGACATTGCCATCGAGGAATTAGCCGCAGGCATTGTCGAAGTGGTCAGACACTTTGTTGCTGTGGACAAAACGCAGTTGTACAACTTTATTGCGCAACAACTAGGATACACACGCGCAGGCGACGCCATGACCGCACGACTTAACGAAGCCTTTGCTACGGTTAAGAAACTATTTGTCATCGACGACAACGTTGTAAGTCTGAAGTGATTTTTGAAGTGGGATATGTGTTTGGGGGGAGGGAAAACTTTTTGAAAAGAGTTTTCCCTCCCCGCACCCCACCCTTGCAAAAACTTTGAGTAGTTAAAAGTATGGTGAAAAAACATTTTCGATGAAAAGTTTTTCGTATCCTTTTCCTAAATTTTTTTAGATTTGTAAAATATAAAAAACGCATACATGTCGACAAAAAGTCGATACGTATGCGTTTTTCAATTACACACACTACGGACTTTACCGTCCGAAAAATCGGACGGTAAAGTTTGATTCAAACGCAGTGAGTTTATACAACAGCTAAAAGTATTCGTTTTAACGTACTGTCCGTCATGCAGATAGTTTTATATGTTTGCCTGACGAGCGTTTATTCCACAACCACTGCAGATTTTTTCTTTTTCACCGCCTTTACAAGGGACAGTGTAATAAATGTTACGCCCACCACCGCGGCTACACCGACAACAACGTCACCGACGATAAGCCAAATTTGCCATGGAGCCAGCACTTCTACAATAATAGTCGAAGACTTAAGTCCGTTTATCGCATTGGAATTAGCAACCGCATACAAAATGTTTTTGGACGCATTGCGCAGATAAGTCATCCACATTGCGTTTGACGCATAGCCTTCAATCTCCCACAACGTATTGTCCGTACACAACATCATGTCAACGCCTGCATACAACGTGGGTTTGAGGTCCGCTATCGTGGAAGAGTAAAAACTTGCCTGATCGGTGATTACCATGCCTTCAAAATTCCACTCGCCGCGCAAAATGTCTGTCATCAACGCTTTGGAATGTCCTACCCAAGTGGTACCGATTCTGTTCATTGCTGCCATGATACCGTGACAACGACCTTGTTCCACCGTAATTTGGAATGGTTTGAGATACACTTCTCTGGCGGCTTGTTCGTTAGTAAACGTGCTTACCGACGAACGGTTTGTCTCTTGGTCGTTGAAAGCGAAGTGCTTGACATAGGCATACAATCCTTTGGACTCGCAACCTTTTACCGTTGCCGCGCCAAACATACCGCTGATAAACCCGTCTTCGGAGTAGTACTCGAAATTTCTGCCTGCAAACGGAGTTCTGTGTATATTCATACTAGGCGCATACCAACCGCTCGTAGATGTGTACAAACCGTCCTCACCGACCAACTCACCGATACGCTGTGCCATTTCCAGATTCCATGTGGAGGCAATTACGCATTCAACAGGATAACCGAAAGCACCCTTACCGCCGACAAGCGTCGAAGATATACCTGCAGGACCGTCCTTGTCTATTGTAGAGGGTTTGCTGATGCTTTCAACGATCTGTGTCTGATAACCGCCAACGCGTACAAGATTGTACATTTCATTTGCGCTCATTTGATTCAACAGCACGTCCCACAACGCGTCGTCGTAGGATCTGCCGGTCAGGTTTACAAGCGAAATTCTTCCGTATTCTTCACTGATAGTTTCCGTAAGCGGCATTGTGTAGTCCGAAGACTCCTGTACTTGCGGAGCAGCAATATCCGCCTTGATCTTGTCGGTAAGCTCACCCGTATATGTTACGGGGAATGTACCCGTCCAGTCGTTTCGGGTCATGTACTTGACAGTATTGTCGTAGTAAGACAAATCTCCCTTAGCCAGTTGATTTGTCACATTACCGCCCGATACGCTTGTAGCGTATGTCGTTGCGTCGAAACTCTTTTGTTCGTATTGCTTGACAAACGAAGCGTCGCCGTTGTAATCCATTCCGTCGGCTGTTGTTTTACCCTTGGTTGCAAGGATATTGTTAAGCGCATTGTGCGCGTCCGTACCCAATGCAAAGTAGTAGGTTCCTGCGTCCACTACGTATGTCTTTGCCGAAGTGTAGTCGTACGCGGCAAGACAACTCTTGTCCACTGTAATTGTGACGGTTTGGCTCTTTGTGGGGGCAATCTCATTGGTTTTTGCAAATCCGACAAGCTCAACAGAAGCCTTTTCTACCTTATTTGTCTTGTCGTACTCCGTGTACGGCGATTGCATGTATACTTCCACTACGTCTTTGCCCGCACGAGTACCGTTGTTTGTCACCTTTACGGAAAATTCGAACGAATCGGCGTTTTCCTTCATTTTGTAGTCGGAGTATTGGAATGTGGTATAACTCAAACCATATCCGAATGGAAATTGTACTTGCTGTTTGTAATCGAAGTCGCCTGCATTGCCCTGACCGAGCACGTAGTCTTCGTAACGCGTTTCGTAGTACTTGTATCCGACATAGATGCCCTCTGCGTAAAATACATACGCAACCTTATCTCTGCCTGTACCCCATGCCGTTCCGCCAAAGTTTTGCATTGCCGGAGAAGCAAGCGCGTCAACCGCATATGTGTCAACAAGTCTGCCGGACGGCGCAAGGTCACCTTTCATCATTTTAGGTATTGCATTGATACCGTACTGTCCGCCTGCACCTATCCACAAACAAGCGTCAACGTCGATTTCTTCAAGTTCGTTAAGCTCCATTGCGTTGAGCGTGTTAAGTAGCACTATTACTTTGTTAAAAGATTGCTTTGCAAGCCTGATAAGATCCAACTCGTTATCGGACAACTGCAAAGAGTGTTTGTTTTCGTTTTCCGAAGTAACGAGAGACAGATCGCTGCCTTCCATACCCGTTCTGCCGATTACGACAATAGCTGCGTCGCTGTATGCGGAGAACGTGCTCTTTATCGAATCTGTAAATATAGATACAGGCGCTTCGCCTACAGTATACGAACCGGATCTGGCAGCCCTGCGATAAGCCGAACCTTCGCCATTGCTATACAAATCCCACACGGTTGGGTTGACGCTTATTTCATAGTTTTCGAAAGCTTCTTTCAATGTGGGCACGCCAAGCGTAGAAATGGAACCTGCGCCTGCGCCTCCGTACTGAAAGTCGATCGACGTAGTACCAAGTAGTGTAATGCTCTTCATTGTCGACATCGGAAGGGCATTGTTTTTGTTGATAAGCAGTACCGATCCCTCCGACTGGATACTTTCGGCATATTGCTTTTGAGCACGCAACAAAGCACGCGCACTGGAAAACTCCGATTTAAACACATCTTCCACCGTTTCGTCAGGGTCGACGTCGACAACCTTGTCAGTTCTTTGATTAAGGTGTGTGGTAATGATTGCTGCGTAACGCACCGCATAGGTGTTGCCTATTATCAACGCAACAAGCAAAATTGCTATTACGGCGTAAAGCACGGATGAAACAATGATTTTTGATTTCGTTTTCATTTTACTCTCCTTATTCGGGTATATACGAAATTGTAAAGGGCATATTCATGCCTACATTCATGGTTACCGACAAGCTATATGTGTTGGTACTTTTTTCGTAGGTGCTGACTACAGGGTCGGACGAATCACTGAAAAGGAAAGTATATTCGTTTGTTTCCTGATTGTACGAATACGTGCCCGATCTGCTAGGTACAGCAATAAGCGGACAACTGCCCACGCAAGAGAATGTCAAATCCTCAAAACAAGTCAGAATGATGTCTACCGTCGTCATGCCAAACACATCCACACCGGTTGCCGAAAACTCAAACGGTTCGAATCCCCAGCCTTCGCCGTCATACTTAAAGTCACCTGCCGAACCGCGGAAAGCAACCTTTGTCTTGCCGATTGCGCTACCGAGATTCATTTCGTAGGTAAAGTAAAACTCGTTGGTTACCTCATCGAACTTGACATTTTTAGTTGTCCAATACGCATCGTCAAAAGTAAGTGTATAACCTTTGCCTTCGGTAAATTTCCATTCACCCCAAAGATACTCCATGTCTTCACCGACCGTTTCGATAAAGAATTCGTTGTCGGCTTCTACACCATTAAGATGAAACGTATAGTTTTTTTCGCCAATCGTGCCGCTACCGCTTAAAGAGAATACATAACTCGGTTCCTCTTCCTGTTGCTGTGGCGCACATGCCGTCAGCAAACACAACGCGGCGAAAACGGTCACGACCGTAACGCATGCAAGTAATGTTGAGCAAATTTTTTTCATAAAAAAAACACTCCTTGTAGTTGATACAAGGAGCATATACGCAAATTGAGTTTTGTTCAAGGAGTACAACGTATAATGCACGTCTGCACTCCTATTTTACATCATACAAGGGTTGACAAGCCTTTCGACCGATCATTTTGAACCTTTGTCAACATCGGGCTCGACTGTACTACTGTCGGATTGTCTTGCAGGCAAAAGTACGAGTAATTCGAATAAGTCGCCTTCGGTACGAATTTTTAAACTACCGCCGTGCTTCTTCGCA
The DNA here is from genome assembly GCA_934281515.1 of uncultured Clostridia bacterium. Taxonomy (GTDB): domain Bacteria; phylum Bacillota; class Clostridia; order Christensenellales; family CAG-314; genus Fimimonas. The sequence goes on from CAKQXG010000023.1 coordinate 9,105, forward strand.
AAACGTGCAACCGAACGCAGTCCGTAACCGTGCAATCGTTTGTCTTGCTTGGTAGTGACAGGGAATCCGTCCTTGTCAAACACAAGGCGGGACGCAAGGTAATTACTCTCCTTTACAAGTATAAACCCCTCAGACTTCCTGCAAATAAACGAGATATAACGTTTGTCGTCTTCCAATGCAGAGACGTACTCCACAGCGTTATCTATTATGTTGCAGAAAAAGGCGTACAATTCGTTTATATCATATCCGTCAAACAACGAGCCGTCCACAATTGCTGAAAATCGTATTCCCTGCGTATGGCACTTCAGTGATTTGTCCGAGAGTATAAAGTCTATTTCGGCATTGCCGGTGTTGATAAGTGCGCCATATGCATTGATAGTGTCAACAAGGTCACCGTACTCTTGCTCGGGAATTGCGTTTTTCTCATACAAATCTCTGAGTTGGTGCTTCATGTCATGAAATCTGACATTAAGATAATCTACCGTATCAAGAAAAAAACGGTAATTTTCCAAGTCGTTTTCACGACGCATTTCTATCAACTCGCGTTCAAACCGTTGCGAGTAGGAATAGACCAGGAACAAAGTGACAAGGCAAATGAGTATGGAAGCCACAATATCGCTGATAGACGACAACATCTTGACGTACATGTCATCCCGGACATTGAAAAAGTATTGGAAAGAAAATGCCATTGCTATCAAAAAGACAAGAAATCCCAGTAACAGCACCGTTGCCAAAACCAACGCTTACTATAACATTAGTCACAGCGTAAACCGCTAGTTTACGACTCAAAAGCGGTATAAGAAGAGCCATTAGTTCGCACACAAGCACGTAGGATATGTGTTGAAGTGCGTATCCTGCCACAAGAAACAACACCGCATCATTAAAAGACACCTTAAAAACCGACAACATGCTTAAAAATACAAGCAATGTGATAAATACGTACCACGATATAAACAAGGTGTTCATCGCCGCAACTGACAATTTGACCCAATACCGAGCAAAAAACGGCTTTACGCTGACGACAAGCGTCAGTAACACGACTGCAAGCGGGAAGAAAATACGAAAGTTCTTACGCTTTTCGCATGTTATAAACGGCATAATGAATACTGCCGCCATAAGCTCAAACAAAAAACGGTATTCGTCAACAAATTCTCTTGGATTCATATAATTATCAAACCGTCCCGATGTAAAACTCCATCATCTGTTGTTCTACCTTCTTTTTATATGTACGTGTAATCTGCAACCGCTCGTTACCCACATACACATTGTTACCCTCTATACGGGTAATTTTTTTAAGATTGACCGCCGAATAGGCGTTTATACGCACAAAATTTTTTCTGTTCAGTTTCTTCAATTCATCGTCAAGGTTCCCCCATACGCAAAAGGTTTCATTGTCGCCAAAGTGATAGGTGATGCTATGAGACACGATGTCAAGATACTTTATATCCGACAAAGCCACGACTTTGACGACATTTCTGTTTTTTAAAGCAATAAAATCATTGCGTAAATTAAAGTGTATTCCCAAAAACTTTTCAAGAGTCTTTTTGAGATGTTCCGCGTTAAACGGCTTGACTATAAAGTCGAGCGCGTCTACTTCGTACCCGTTTACGGCACAGTTGGCGAGATTGGTCACAAAGACAATCTGTACCCTGCCGTCGGACTTACGCAAAGCACGCGCAAGCTCAAGACCATTCATATTCGGCATCAATATGTCCAAAAACACAAGATCAAATCCGGAATGAAAGTCATTCAGAAACAACAATGCCGAAGGGAAGATGTCTACGTCAAATTCGACGCCTCTACTATCGCCGAATTTGGTTATCGCACTGTACAGTTTTTCTGCTTCCGAACGTTCGTCCTCAACAATGGCTATCTTTATCATCTGCTCCTCTCCGGGTAAAAATTTGCTTTTGGCAAAAAGAATGAAAATTCAAAAAGACTGTTCATATTATTTTACTACACATTTATTAAACTTTCAATACCCTTTTTGGATTTTTCAAGGACATTTTTTGCGTTCTGATTTGTATACCCAAAAACATTCCACCTTACCGTGGCCAAACAAAAATGTATTATACTTTACTTAAAAGAAAAAAACATACATATCGACAAAAAAGTCGATACGTATGCTTTTTTATTACACAATCTTATTTCGTTTGTTTCGAGGCTATGGTTTTTACAAGCCATTTCAAAAGCAATATCAAGCCGAACATCGCAACCACGTCGCAGACAATAAACCACTTTGCCGCAGTCGGTATGTCTACAATAAACGGGTGTTCCATCTCGTAAGATTGACCTTCGACAAGTCGCATTACCCACAAGTACAAGGGTTGGAAAAACGCCAGCGTGCCTGTTACACCGACGGTACCCATTGCGGCAACGCCGATGTTGAACCAATCGAAAGGGTAGCACAATATCCACAGCGCAACTACGCCCGTGTAGCTCATTGCCACCATTGCGGTAGTAGTTATCTGATCCTGTCCGTTCAATTTCAACACGGTCCTGAACGCATATACCAAAGCCACAGACAAAAACATCGCAACGCCGCTAGGCAAAGTACTGCGAAGTGTGTTTGTCAAAAACTTACCCTTGATAAGGTTTTTATTCGGTTTGAGCGCAAGCATAAATGACGCTATGCCGATGACGAACAAGTTTAGCGCTGACAAGTTACTGGGACGGAACGGGAAACTGACTGCGCCCGTACCGCGTGTCAAACCGACAATCGACATAATGATCGTCATCAGCGTGACAAATACCACCATGCTTGTTTTCATCAAAAACAGCGATGTGCTGTTTTGCACGTTGTTTACCACTTGTCTGCCCTCTGCCACTACGCCCGGCATACCTGCAAAGTTGTTGTCGGTAAGCACAAGGTTGGCAACGGTTTTTGCCGCGTCGGTACCGCACCCGACGGAAATTGCACAGTCGCTTTCGCGCATGGCAAGTATGTCGTTTACGCCGTCTCCCGTCATTGCCACGGTGTGACCTGCCGCCTTCATTGCAGAGACAAGTATTGCTTTTTGTTCGGGCGAAACTCTGCCGAACACGGTGTAGTTGTTTGCCGCCGCGCGTACTTCTTCTTCGGTCATGCCTTCAAGCGAGATATACTTGCTTGCCATCGGTATGCCTACTTTGTCTGCAATCACCGAAACGGACAACGGATTGTCGCCGCTGATTACCTTGACAGCCACGCCGTTGTCGGCAAACCACTTGATGATTTCCGTTGCGTCGGCACGGACAGTGTCGGACAGTGCAACGATTCCGACAGGCACCGCATCAACAACCTTATCGTCGTCAAGCGGACGTTTGCTAAGTCCTACTGCCAGCACGCGTAACCCTTGCTTTAACAATTGCTCGCATTTGCGGTCAAATTCCTTGTCGGTGTGTTTAAAGACAAATTCTGCCGCGCCGACAACCACCGTACCTACGCCGCCAATTGTCACCGCGCTGTACTTCCGCGCCGAACTGAACGGCAGATGTCCGCTAGCCGAAATCGGCTCGATACCGTCGGTGTACCGTTTCAGCGCAAGGGCAGTCATATTGTCGTCACCCGTTGCGTCCACAAGGCTGGCAATCCAGGTTTTAAGCGCCGTTTCGTCCACGCCGAGCGGAATCAACTGTTCCACCGTCATACTGCCGTCGGTAATGGTACCCGTCTTGTCCAGGCACAGCGTGTCTACGCGCGCAAGCATTTCTATACAGGGCAACTCACGTACAAGCACCTTTTTACGAGCCAATTTCAATGCGCCGACGGCAAGAGCAATACTCGTCAGCAACACCATGCCACTGGGCACCATGCCGAGCATGCTGCCGCTTGCAGATTGCACCGCCGCACGAACGGTAGACACAACCTGCTCATTACCGGCAAAGTACTGTTGCCAGATCTGCCAAAAACTCATGCCTTGCGCCATAAGGCTTTGTATGCCTTCGTGCAGGTAGTATGTAAGGAACCCTAACGGGAAAATGATGATTGCGATAAACTTGATAATCGTCATTATACCCTTAACCAATTGACTGTCGGGTACCTTGGTGCGTTTAACTCTCGCCGACAATTGCTCGATGTACGTATCTTTGCCCACTTTGACGGCTTGCGCACTGCAATTGCCGCTTACCACAAAACTGCCGCGATACAACATGTCGCCGCGCTTCTTTTTGACAGTGACGCTTTCGCCGGTCAGCATAGATTCGTTGACTTCCACCTCGCCGCACGCCACGATACAATCGGCGCACACCTGGTTGCCCGCGCCCAAAATCAACACGTCGTCAAGCACCACGTCGTTGGTCGATACCGTAGTTTGTTCGCCGTCGCGTACGACTTCCGCAGTCGGTTCCGACACAATCGACAGTCGTTCCACGGCAAGTTTACTGCGGATTTCCTGAAAAATGCCGATTACCGTGTTAGACAATATCACGACTATAAACAACATTTCCGACACGTCGCCGAAAAAGCTCATCAGCACGAAAATAATAAATCCCAACAGATTAAAAAAAGTAAATATATTGGTAGCAAAAATCTGTAAGTAACTTTTGCCGACTACCTTTTTCAGCTTGTTGGTTTGTCCTGCCTTTACCCTGCTTGTAACTTCGCTAGCCGTCAGCCCATGGTTAACGTCGGTGTAGCGAGTGATATTCGGTTTATCCACGTTATTCTCCCCTTTGTAAGTATTTGCTTACAATTTTCTTTTAAATGCACGTATTTGTAAGCAAATTTTTTATACGTATGCAAAAATTTCAAACATTTGCTTATTTGTAATACTCGTAGATCGATCAGACTCACAGTCCGATTTCGACATCTTACAATTTGCTTTTGTCAATTGCGAGACGGCTTGTCTCCGCGTAGCCGTAATGTCGGGCAAGCGTTAAGCGACAAATCGGCAAATAAGCCTTCCTTGTACATATAGTATCCGCGTGAGGCAATCATTGCGCCGTTGTCACCGCACAAATCCAATCGAGGCAAACATACGCGCAAGCCCTTGTCGGCAAAGCGACGTTGCATTTCGCCGCGCAAATAACTGTTTGCGCCTACACCGCCTGCAACGGCGACCGTTTGCAGACCCGTACGTCCTACAAAATACTCCAGTCTGTCCAGCAATCCGTCGAGAGCGTACCTTGTAAAACTTGCGGCAACGTCGGCTTTGTTGACCGCTTCGCCTTTTTGTTCGGCGTTATGCACCGTGTTGATTACCGCAGTTTTCAGTCCGCTGTAACTAAAATTGCCGTTGGCAATTACAACCGAGTGAAACTTGTACGACGGCTGTCCTTGTTTTGCAAGTTTGTCGATTTGGGGACCGCCGGGGTAGGGCATACCCAGCACACGCGCAACCTTGTCGAAGGCTTCGCCTACGGCGTCGTCCACCGTGCTTGCCAAAACGTCGTACTTGTCGTAGTCCACCACCTTGACTATTGCCGTATGTCCGCCGCTGGTAAGCAAGCAAAGATACGGCGGTTGCAAATCGGGATAGGTAAGGTAGTTGGCACAGATGTGCCCTTCGATGTGATTGACGCCTACAAGCGGCAGTCCGCCAGCCTGACACAAACCTTTGGCAAAGCTTACGCCAACCAACAACGCGCCGACAAGCCCTGCTCCGTAGGTTACGGCAACGGCGTCTATGTCTGCCAGTGTAACGTCGGCTACGCTCAACGCACGCTCGACAATCTTGTCCACTGCCGTCACGTGATTACGGCTGGCAATTTCCGGCACGACACCGCCGTACAACTTGTGTATGTCTATCTGCGACAAAACTTCGTTACTCAGTATTTCCCGTCCGTTTTTTACAACCGCGGCGGCAGTTTCGTCGCAAGAGCTTTCCAAACCCAATATGTAAATGTCCTTGTTGTCCTTCATCAAGTACTTCCCGATAAATGTATTACTCTAATAATATACTTTATATCAATTTTTGTCAACCCGAGCAGACCTGTTTGTCAAAAGCAATTTATCGCAAAATTTACAAAAATTGCACACGAATATTTGCCCGTTTCGCCTTGCCTTTTGCGCCGATTTGTAGTACAATAGACAAGGCTGTGTGCAAGGGCGATCTTCTGTACAAACCGATACCAAAGTGCAAATTACCGCCGATAAGGCGTACAAAGGGGAATATATTTATGAATAAAGCAGTAGCTGTTGTAGGCATGTGCGGTTCGGGCAAAAGCGTGGTCGCCGACTACTTTGTAGAACTCGGTTGGCAACGAGTATATTTCGGCGGAGTGACGGTAAACGAACTTAAACGTCAAGGCATTACCGTCAACGAAGCCAACGAACGCATTATGCGCGAAGGCTTGCGCAAACAATACGGCATGGGTGCCTACGCCGTACTGCTGAAAGATGAAATAGTCGACAAACTGCAACACGGCAACGTCGTTTTGGTTGGTTTGTACAGTTGGTCGGAATACAAAATCTTGCATGAAGCGTTGGGCGATCATCTCGTAGTGTTGGCAATCGTCACCAACACCGACATACGCAAACAACGTCTTGCCTGCCGTGAAGTACGTCCCCTGACAGCCGAGCAGGTAGACAGCCGCGACCAAGCCGAGATAGAAAATCTCGAAAAAGGCGGACCCATTGCCAAAGCCGACTACTACATCATCAACAACGGCAACTGCGAGCAACTTGCGGCACAACTGGCAGACTTTATGTCCTGCGTCAACAGCCTTAAATAATCTGTCGCGTAATACACACTCTGACAAAAAAAACAACGCATATGTATCGAATTTTACGATACGTATGCGTTTTTTATTATCGACATTGTTTAAACTTCACTGTACGATGCTCTTATGCACCTGCACTGCTTAGTTCTCCGCAACAACCGTAAAGCACATCACATCGCCAACCATACCCACTACCTGAACGTCCGCACCACGCTTTACATACAGGTCGACGGTTTGTCCGCACAACACTTCTTTGTGGTAAACAATCTCCACATAGTTGTGCGAGCCTTCGTCCAGCGCGTCCTCGACAAAAGTAATATAGTTTGTGTTGTTGACGTGCTTGTTGACGTCCAACATACTGCGCCTGACAACAACACTGTCGACTTCGACAAAGTCGTCGGTTTTGCGCACACGCGCAAAGTCGGGCGCAAGTGCAATCGTATCGTCGGCAAAATCGGCGTCGGCGAATCCGTCCACGGTGTTTGCCGTCACAGCTTTGCGACTTGCCTTGTCCACCACCAGCCACTGCGAGTACGCCTCGACAAGCAGTTTGTCAGTATCTGCGTCGTACACTTCAAACAGCCTGTCGTAAAAAAACTTGTTCGGCGCCTTGGGCCACGTGTACACGCGCAATGTCTTTACCGCCTTTGTAATGCTTTTAACCCTGCGGTACTTCATTTTTGACAGCACCCACAGCAGTTGCTTATCGTTCAGGTCATCCCACCCCAAGCCAAAATCCTTGACATGTTGTCCCGCCGTGTTTTGCAGAAACTGCATCAGGCGCGCCGAGCGCAAGTTGCCGTCTACGTCAAAATCCGTCTCCAACAACTCGAAATCATGCACGTAAAAGGTCTTTGTCGGCTTCATCTACTTGTCCTCGCCCTTGTCGTGTCCGAAAAACGTCGCCAACGTCTCGATAGCATCGTACAGTTTGTCCACTTCCTCCTGCGGTTTTTTGTGCAATACAAATGTAAGCTTGCGATCCACTTCACGCTTGAGCGAAGCAACCGTATTACGTCCGTGCTCCGACATGCGTACATAAATTTTGCGACGATTGGACGGGTCGATAAACCGCTCCGCCATGCCAAACTCAACAAGTCCGTCCACAACCTTGGTAAGTTGTTGATTGCTCATGTTAAGTTCGTCGGCAAGCTCGGACATGGTAATCGTTCCGTTTTTGTCCAATGCGTTTAAGCAGGTAAGTTGGGTCATGGATATAGGCACGTCCTTGATAGACACCAGATTGCGAAACGCCTTACGCACACGCGGATAATAAAGAAAGATGATGTCCACCATTTCAGAAACGGACTTGCTCATGTGTACCTCCGTCGGTCGATCGACCGCGCAACAAGTCACGCCAAAATATACGCGCCCGTTGCAAATCGTATATTATTGTACCAAAAAACGCCGCAAAAGTCAACAGAGACAAACACAAAAGCAAATTTTGTTAAAAAAACTTTTTGTAACCGTTGACAGTCGCGCCAAACTATACTATAATACACACAAGGTTTGTATATCAAGCCGTTTCAACTGCATATGTGGGGGAGTAATTTGCGCAAAACCCTTTGCGAAACATTGCCAACAACTTCACGACGGCTTGCCGTCTGGCACTGTTGTAAAAAATGAGACTCACGCGACCGATCTGTCTTTTCGTGTTGCGGTGAGCCTTTTTTGTTACAGGGCGACTCAACACGTCGACAGCCGACGCTTTTTTGCAATCGTTGCGCCTTGCATATGCCGACCACACAGACTGCACCACAACCAAACTCTGACCGCAGTCAAGGAGAGAAAAATGAAACACTACAATCACACCGCCGACGAAGTACTTGCCGAGGTACAGTCCTCCGCAAACGGTCTGACGTCGGAGCAGGCGCAACAACGCCTTGCACAAAACGGCAAAAACAAGCTTGCAGAAGGCAAAAAAACGCCGATGATACTCAAGTTTCTGCAACAGCTTACCGACCCGATGATCATTATCCTGATGATTGCCGCCGTCATAAGCCTTGTGCTGACCATTGTGGAAAGCAAGGGTGCAGCCACTGTTGCCGACTTTGCCGACGTAATCATCATTGCCGCCGTAGTACTGCTAAACGCAATTCTCGGCGTTGTGCAGGAGAGCAAAGCCGAACAGGCAATAGAAGCTCTGCAAAGCATGACCGAAGCGCACTGCAAAGTTATCCGCGACGGCAAAATGCAGTTTGTACCCAGTTGCGACCTTGTTGTCGGCGACATCGTGTTGCTCGAAGCCGGCGACAGCGTTCCTGCCGACTGCCGTGTACTGGAAGCCGCAAGTTGCAAGGTAGAAGAAGCCGCTCTTACCGGCGAATCCGTCCCCGTAGACAAGTTTGATCATGCCATAGACGGCGAAATTGCTCTTGGCGACCGCAAAAACATGCTGTACATGGGCAGTACGCTTGCATACGGTCGTGCCAAAGCCGTAGTAGTAGCTACAGGCATGGCAACGGAAATGGGCAAAATAGCAAACGTGCTTGCGCAGGCCGAAGACGAACAAACACCGTTACAAATCAAAATGGCGCAGTTATCGAAGGTACTTACCTATGCGATACTCGGCATATGCGTGTTTATCTTCGGTTTTAACCTTGTAAAAGCAATCATAAACAACGACGTAACTACAAAAGTGGTTATCGATTCGTTTATGGTAGCGGTAGGTCTTGCCGTCGCAGCCATACCCGAAGGTCTTGCCACCACCGTCACGATAGTACTCAGCATCGGCGTGACCAACATGTCCAAGAAAAACGCCGTGATACGCAAGTTGACCGCAGTAGAAACGCTGGGTTGCGCCGAAATTATCTGTTCCGACAAGACGGGTACTCTTACACAAAACAAGATGACCGTCGTAGACGCCTACGGTGACGACGAACAGTTGCTTGCTACGGCAATGGCTTTGTGCAGTGACGCACAACTAAACGACGGACAAGCCGTCGGTGAACCCACCGAATGCGCCCTTGTCAACTACGCCAACGGGATGTCCCTTGCGAAAGACAAGTTGGAAGCCGCCATGCCGCGCGTTGCCGAAGCCCCCTTCGACAGCATGCGCAAGATGATGAGTACAATCCACCGCGTCGGCAATGCCTACGTGCAATACACAAAGGGTGCGCCCGACGAGATTGTTGCGCGTTGCACCAGGCTCATCAAGGGTGGCAAGGTCGTGCCGATGACCGACGACGATCGCAACGCAATACTTGCCGCCAACAAGGCAATGGCAGACAAAGCATTGCGCGTGCTCGCCGCCGCCCTTGTCAACTACACCGCTTTGCCCGAGGATATCAGTCCTGCGGCAATCGAGCACGACATGACATTTGTCGGCTTGTGCGGCATGATTGACCCCGTGCGCCCCGAAGTTATCGGCGCAATCGAACAATGCCGCGCCGCAGGTATCCGCCCGATAATGATTACCGGCGACCACATCGACACCGCCGTTGCCATTGCAATGCAACTGGGCATCATCACAGACCCGTCGCAAGCGATACTGGGCAGTGCGCTGGACAAGATGTCCGACGAAGAATTCGAGCAACAAATCGGCAACTACTCCGTATACGCGCGCGTACAACCCGAACACAAGGTGCGCATTGTCAACACCTGGAAGAAACTCGGCAAAGTGTGTGCCATGACGGGTGACGGCGTAAACGACGCACCCAGCATCAAGTCCGCCGACATCGGCGTAGGCATGGGCATCACCGGCACCGACGTAACCAAGTCCACCGCCGACATGGTGTTGTCCGACGACAACTTTGCCACCATTGTTACTGCGGTCGGTGAAGGTCGCCGTATCTACGACAACATTCGCAAAGCGATACAATTTCTTTTGTCAAGCAACCTTGCCGAAGTTATTGCCGTGTTTGTGGCAAGCGTAAGCGGCTTTACACTGTTGCTACCCAGCCACTTGTTGTGGATCAACCTTGTAACCGACTGTTTGCCTGCCGTTGCGCTTGGTATGGAACCTGCCGAAGAAGACACAATGAGCCGCCCGCCGCGCCTTAAAAACGAAAACATCTTTGCAGGCGGACTGGGAATAAACGTAGTTGTACACGGCATAGTGCTTGCCGCCATCACTCTTGCGGCATACTTTATC
>CAKQXG010000024.1 GCA_934281515.1 uncultured Clostridia bacterium
GTATATGTCAGTAAACATTGCCTTACACTCATTGATATCTGCCATAGTTACCTCCTTGGGTACTCGCACGACAAAGCGCCGTGCAAAAACGCTAATTACTCGTCTTGTTTGGTATCATTATATACCAAATCGGTTTGTTCGGCAACCCCTGCACGCTGTTTTTTACTTACAAAGTAATTGTAGCGCTTGTTGTTGGCAATAAGCATGGACACGGTCAGAATCATACTCAACACGTCGGAAGCCACACAGGACAGCCACACGCCGTCAAGTCCCAACCAAATCGGCAACACAAACACGCACACCATCTGAAATACCAACGTACGGGCAAAACTGAGTATTGCCGAAATAAGTCCGTTGTTGAGCGCGGTAAAGAATGCCGACCCGAATATGTTGTATCCGCAAAACAGGAAACAGAACGAGTACAACCGCATTGCATGCGCCGTCATTTCACCGAGTCTGGCGTCGTCACGGAAAAACAGCATACCGAGCGGCTGAGACACGCCGAAACTCAACGCAAACATCACAATACCCGCAATGCCTGTCAACAACAAGGATTTGTGGAAAATGTTTTGCAACTCGTCGGTATTTTTTGCGCCGTAGTTGTAGCCTACAATAGGCGCGATACCTACGGCATAGCCAAGGAAAATTGCGACGAAGATAAACGACACATACATAATTACGCCGTATGCGCCTACGCCGTCGTCGCCGACAATTGCAAGAAGCTGCTTGTTGTACACCATCGAAACGAGCGACATTGCAATGTTGCTCAACAACTCCGACGAACCGTTGGTACAGGTGTCAAACAACACACGTCCGTACCACTTGGTCTTGACAAAACGTAGCAAACTGCCGTTTTTACGCGCAAAATACACTATCGGAGCAACGCCACCGACAATCTGACTGATTGCCGTAGCCACCGCCGCGCCGACAATGCCCCAACGAAAAACGGCGATAAACAGTGCGTCAAGCACCATATTAGTTACGCCACTTGCCACGGTAAAGGCAAAGCCGAGTTTAGGTTTCTCTGCCGCGATAAAGAAACTTTGAAACAGGTTTTGTATCATGAAAAACGGCAACGAAGCGAGCAAAATACGCCCGTATACCACTGCGTCGTCAAATATCTCGCCCTTCGCACCCAATAATTCTGCAATCGGGCAGATAAACACAATGCCCAATACGGCAAACACAACACCGCCGATCGCCGTAACGATTACAATCAGCGTAAAGTACCGTTGCGCATCTTCTTTGTTGCCTTCGCCGAGCGTTTTGCTGACAACGGCAGTGCCGCCTGCGCCCATCATAAAGCCGAACGCGCCCAACATCATCACCAACGGATAAATAAGGTTGACCGCCTTGAACGGCACGGGACCGACGACGATAGATACAAACAAACCGTCTACCACGGAGTAGACGGAAGTAAAAATCATCATCAGTATGGGCGACAACGTAAAGCGAAGCAGTCGCTTGTAGGTAAAATGATCTGACAAACTGATTTGCTTATTCATAAAAAAATAGCGTTGCCGACTCCTTTACTTCGACAACGATAGTATCATAAACTATATAAAAATATATGTCAAATACTTATACGCGAAATTTTATAAATAGTTTTTTATTATTAAATTTCGATGCGTATGGCAATCACGTTGTGTAACACTTTTCTGAGCGGATACATAGTGTGTAGTAGACTGTGTTCAGTCAATACAAAAGCCGACGGAACTTCGGCTAAACGGAGGTACACTATGTTCAACGGTTTGTTTAACGACGGCGGTTGCGGCTGCGGCGGAGACGGCGGTTGCCTTGGCGGAGGCTGCAATTGCACATGGATCCTGCTCATCATCTTGTTCCTGTGCTGCTGCGGCGGAAAAATGAAGAGCTTCAATCTCAACGTCAACCCCTGCTGCCTGATTCTCATGCTGGCACTGCTCGTGACGTGCGGCGGCTTGAAGATGTCCCCCGAGTGCAAATAGTTTGTATTCTACATAGGGCTTTGCCCAAGAAGGCTCTGTCCCGCACTCGGCAAAACAAAAAAGCCGTAACAAAAGATAAAAGCGCAAGCTAGAAATGTCTGCGCAAAGTTCTTCCAAAGACAAAGAAACAGCCGCTTGTCACACAGACAGGCGGCTTGTTTTGTTGTAAACACGCATTGTTCGGAATAGCGTTTAAATTGACACGGAACAAAATTTACAGTTTGACCGTCGCAAAGACATAGTCGTTAAGCATGTTCAACATATTCGCTTTCGTCCAGATCTTCTTCCTTGTTGGCAAAGCCTTTGCCGATTACTTCTTTGACGTTTTCCACATAGGCAAATGCCATCGGATCAACACGATGAATAATTTTGCGGGCAAGGGTCAATTGACGACGATTGATTACGCACAATACAAGGTTCTTTTCCTGCTTGGAGTATCCGCCTACGACGCGTATCGTTGTTACGCCGTGCTTGATTTCGGAAATCAAGGCTTCGCGCATTTCTTCCGCTTTGTCTGTGGTAATTTCCAACTCCAACGCCGCGCTGAAACCCTTAAAGATGACTTCCTGCACGATCTCGCACACAAACAATGCAGACACGGAATAGATAAACATGTTTACGCCTGCCGTAACGCCCTTCGCAAAGCCGTAGACAACGGCAGAGCCGAATGCGATTACGACGTCGGCAATAAATATCGAGCGCATTGCGCCACTGCCGCCTGTCTTGGAGTTTTTCTGTGCGATAAGTCCGACAATGTCGCTGCCGCCCGTACTGCCGTTGACGGACAACACCATCGGCAAACTTACGCCGTGCAACGCGCCGCCGAGAATGACATACACCACTCTGTCGCCCGTGTTGTTGGCGTCGATTATACCGTCCAACAACTTTGCAACCTGCGTCAAACGCAACGCCACAAGCATAACAGACAGAAACACGACATACAACAGCGTGCGCGTGGCAAATCCGCGACGGAAGTGTATGTAGCAATACACGATAACGGGGATGTTGATGACAAGCAACCACATGCCTGCCGACAAAAACCACATGTCGCGACTCATGCCATTGGTAAGCAACAGGTCAAGTATGCTCGACAATCCCAACGCACCGCCGATAACGACGTCGCTGGGCAACAAAAACAATTCCAGACTTACGGCTGAAGCCAACGCCGCAACAAAAATAACGGCAATACTTTTCCAATCGATATGTTTCTTTTGTGTACTCATTTCGTCTTGTAACTCCTGTTGAACGAAGGACGACTGAATATGTCGTAGACATCCTTGACAAAGGTAAATGCCGCGGGGTCGCACTTTTTGATTATATGTTTAAGTTGCACCGCCTGACGATACTGAACAATTACCATGATGACCTTTTTGTCACCCTGTCCCTCCACGTCAAACAATGTAAGTCCGCGCTTGAAACGTTGCAAAATCAGTTCGCCTATCTCGTCGTACTTGTCGGTGACAATCATAAACTTTTGCGGATGGTCGAAACCGCGCGCAAGTATACCCATAAACGTAGCACCGAGTATTACGTAGGACAACGAATACAGCACGACAAAGATATCTGCGTCCTCTACCAACCAAATGGTGATTATACTGCCAAGCACGGTTATTGTAAAGTTGGAAATCAGTATCACGGTGGACAAATCGACTTCCGGCTTGTACTTTGCCACAAGTTTGGCGATTACTTCGGTGCCTGCGTTACTGCCGTTGTTGATGGCTGCAACGTACATAGACGTGCCGATAATGACGCCGCCGAAAATGACGGCGATAAACGGAGACTCGGTAAAGCGGAAATGCGGAAATGCGACAGGCAACACCGCCATGGTAGCCGAGCACACGATCGTTGACCAGATTGTTTTAAAGGTGAAGTCGCCGCGCAAAAAAATCAAAGATACAATGAGCAACGGCACGTTTAACGCGAAGTACATAACCGAGTGCATCATGTCGAACGCGTTTGGATTGTTTTCAATCACGCAAACGATACGACATATCACCGCCGACAGCCCCGAAAAACCGCCTGCCACAAGGTTGGACGGATTGACGAAGGAGTACAAAGAAATGGCATTTAGTATACCTGCAACGGATACACCGACGTACTCTTTAAATTTTTGCCAGATGGTTTGTTTTGTAAGTTTCACAATAACCCCAAAGAATCTTACGTATTTTGTTGCGGTGTTCCGACAAGCGAACACAGTCGCAACCTATTGACAATAGACAAAAATGACACAACCCACAACTTGAAAAGAAATGTAGAAGTTGTTGGCTGTGTCACTCGATTAACAACGATAGTTTAATACTATTGACAAAATAAGTCAATTATTTTTGAGAACAAACTAAAAATACTTTACGCTACGATTGTACTCGTGCGTTTGGTTCGGCGCAAGGGCAACGAAGCCTACCTTTTCCGACAGGTCGGACAAAGGCTTGCTTGCAGGGTCGGGCAAGTTGAGCCACGGTTCGATGCAAATGACATGTCCTCCGCGCGGCCGCCACAACATAAGATTGGCAAAGCCGTCGAAGTACACTTCGGCAAGGGTATTGTCGTCGTTGTCGGCAAGTATTGCTTTGCGAGAGTTGACGTTTGCAAAAATCATTGTCTTGCCGTCAAGAAAGTCGGCAGGCAAATGCACTGCGCCGTCGTTGGCAAATGTAACGGTTTTGCCGCTTAAAAGTCCGTTTTCGTCCTGCAACAGGCTGCAAAGCGTGCTGTCGTCGGGCAAAACGATTTTGTAATTGTCGACGTCTTTGTCAAGCAAAAAGCTTTCGTGTCCGCCCAAGGAATAGTACATCGTACGCTTGCCCGTATTGGTCACCTTGTGAGTGATATGTAGCGCATTGTCTTTGACTGCGTATGTAAGAGTGTACTGCCAATCGAAAGGGTACTTAACTCGGGTATTGTCGTTTGAACATATGCTCATCTGCACAGTCGACGCGTCGATCTGGCGTACTTCAAACTCCTCGTAGCGCACAACGCCGTGTTGAGGCAGAGGAATTTGTTTGCCGTCGACAAGCGCGTTTACTTTGCCGCATACGGGAAAAAGCACAGGGGCATGCGACGTCCAGGCACCGTTGTTGTTTTGCCACAGACGTTCCTTGCCGTCAAACCTGACAGAAAGCAATTGTGCTCCCAAAGAATCGATATTGACCACAAGTCGGTCGGAATTGATTGTTACTACCATGCGTTTACACTACCTTTAAATCAATTTTTGTCTAACCACTTGCCAACGGACGGCGAAGCCTGCTTAATAGCTTGCGCCCAACCGCCGACAAGTTTACGTCTTGTTTCGTCGTCCATGTGGGGAACAAACACCTTGTCGATCTCCACATTGCTGCGTATGTCGGCAATGTCGCTCCAATATCCGACAGTAAGTCCTGCCAAATAACTTGCGCCGAGCGCCGTCGTTTCGGTAACCATCGGGCGCACCACGTTAGCGTCGAGAATGTCGGATTGGAATTGCATCAAAAAGTTGTTTGCGCTTGCGCCGCCATCGACATTGAGATTTGTTATCGCTACGCCTGCGTCACGTTGCATTGCCGTGACAAGGTCGTACACCTGATAGGCAATAGCTTCGAGACAAGCGCGAATAAAGTGGTCCTTGGTCGTGCCGCGAGTGATACCCACCACGGTACCGCGAGCCTCCGCGTCCCAATAGGGTGCGCCTAGCCCCGTAAACGACGGCACCACATACACGCCGCCAGTGTCGGGTACACGCAAAGCGTAGTTTTCCGTTTCGGGAGCAGACTTGACCATGCGCATTTCGTCACGCAACCACTGATTGATTGCGCCGCCGATAAATACGCTGCCTTCGAGTACATACTGCGGTTTGTCTGTAAGACTAGCGGCAAGCGTGGTAACAAGTCCGTTTGTAGAGCGCACCGCTTTGTCGCCCGTATTCATAAGCAGGAAGCAACCTGTGCCGTATGTGTTTTTGACGTCGCCTTCGTTTACTGCAAGATGCCCGAACAGCGCGGCTTGCTGGTCGCCGACCACCGAACAAACAGGTATCTCCCGCCCGATAAATGCGTCGTCGGTAAGTCCGTAGTTGTAACCCGACGGATGTACCTCGGGCAACATGCACTTCGGCACATCGAATAGTCTCAACAAGTCGTCGTCCCACGACAAAGTGTGTATATTAAACAACATCGTGCGACTGGCATTTGTGTAGTCGGTGGCAAAAATCTTGCCCTTGCTCAACTGCCACATCAGATAAGTGTCTACGGTGCCGAACAGCAATTCTCCACGTTCGGCACGTTGGCGTGCGCCGTCGACGTTGTCAAGAATCCACTTCAACTTGGTTGCGGAGAAGTATGCGTCGAGAACAAGTCCCGTTTTGTCGTATATAACTTCGGTCAGACCGTCGGACTTCAATTTGTCACAGTACTCTGCCGTACGACGGCATTGCCACACAATGGCGTTGTAGACGGGTTTACCTGTTGTTTTGTCCCATACAAGGGTGGTTTCACGCTGATTGGTTATGCCGATTGCGGCAATGTCCTCGGGCGCAACGCCTGCACGAATCAACGCTTCGCTGATGACGCCCACCTGCGAGCCGTAGATGTCGTGCGGGTCATGTTCCACCCAACCCGGTTTTGGGTAAATCTGTCTGAACTCCTGTTGAGCCTTGCCGCACACATGCCCTTTTTTGTCAAAGACAATGGCGCGACTGCTTGTCGTACCCTGGTCCAATGCAAGAATATATTTCATATGCGCTCCCATATACAACGTTCGGGCAATCCGACAACACGAATAAATCGTCGATGTTTGCGGTATTGTCCTGTCGTTTGCAAAGTTTACGTCGTTATTTATCGAAATTTGTCGTAAAAAATCCGATACGTATTGTTTTTTTTCGTTACATGCGACACTTCGGCAGTTGATTGAATGTCATCGGTCAGCCACCGACAAAACACACATCCGGTTACCGAATATACATCGCAAAATCAGTTCTTTGCGATTGTAGCAGACACGTTTTTTGTTGCGATTACATCCACGCCGCAACCGCACACATTGGCAATTACCACGTCGCCGATTGCTACGGGCGCGGTCAAAGTAACTTTGCGCATGGCAGCAAGACAGTCAAAAATAAGTTCCTTGGGTATTGCGTCGCGAGTCTTGACCGAAGCCATTGCAATGTCGCCACCCGTTACGCGCACCGACCCTGTAACCATGCGTTTAGGCGCGGTAACTTCGTTGACGGCATATGTTGCGCCGCGCGGACACGTGTTGCCGCTAACCTTGATGTCGGTCTTGTCACTGTCGTCTACCGTCAGGTGACAACCCATCGGGCAACAAATACAAATCATTTCTTTCATCTTGTTTCGCCCTCCTTTACAAGGGTAATCTCTACCGTTTTTGCCGACTTCAGCTTTGCCATCTGCTCGGCATTAAGCACGATGTTTTCCATTTCGCCGGGGGTGACAACGGGACGTTTGCGCCCGAACACTTTTACGCCGTCGGCAAACACGGCAAGCTCCACCTTTTTGTACACGTTGCCGACCCGCATTTTAAATGACTGCGACTTGTACACATCGTCGCGGTTGAGTACCGTAGGCACACTGTAACGCACACCGCCCGTACAAGCAACGGTGATTTTGTCCGTGCAAGGCTTGGTGCCGTTGATATACGCCACTGCGCATTTGCCTGCGTTGTCCGCCTCGGCAGAGACAAAGTCCACAAGGTCATGTACGTGCAGTACGTTACCGCACTCGAACACTCCGTCTACGTCGGTCATCAGGTTTTCGTCAACTACCGCACCGCCCGTGGTAAGACTTAGCCCCACGCCGGCATTTTTGGCAAGTTCGTTTTCGGGCAACAATCCTACCGACAGCAACAGTGTGTCGCACTCGATAAGTTGCTCCGTTTCCTTGACGGGACGAAGTTTGTCGTCGACTGCCGCGACAACCACGCCTTCAACGCGGTCTCGCCCCTTGATGTCCACGACGGTATGACTGAAGTACAGCGGAATGTCGAAGTCGTTGAGACATTGCACTATGTTGCGGTTAAGTCCGCTGGAATATGGCATCAACTCCACCACGGCTTTGACTTCGGCGCCTTCGAATGTCATACGGCGTGCCATGATAAGTCCGATGTCGCCGCTACCTAGTATTACAACCTTTTTGCCGGGCATATATCCGTCGATGTTGACGAGCTTTTGCGCCGTGCCGGCACTAAACACACCTGCGCCGCGCATTCCTGCTATGTTGATTGCTCCGCGCGGACGCTCTCTGCAACCGCACGCCAGAATTACCGCCGTTGCGGCAACTTTGACAAGTCCTTCTTCGGCACACACGTAGGTGACGACCTTGTCGCGCGACACGTCCAATACCGTTGCGTTAAGTCGGTAGGCAATGCCTCGTTGCACAACCTGTTGCACATACCTGTCGGCATACTCGGGACCTGACAACTCTTCTTTGAAGGTGTGCAGACCAAAACCGTTGTGTATACATTGGTTAAGTATGCCGCCTAGTCTGGGTTCGCGCTCGAGTATCAGAATATCTCTTTCCCCCGCGTCGTATGCGGCAACCGCCGCTGCGAGTCCGGCAGGACCGCCACCGACAATCACAAGATTGATTTTGTTCATTTGCCTGCCCTCCCCACAACGATTTGCGACGTGCCGCCGCGCTTGGTAACTTCCGTCATGTCAACGCCCAGTTCACGCGCGAGCAACTCCATTACACGCGGCGTACAGAAACCTGCCTGACAACGTCCCATGCCTGCGCGAGTACGACGTTTTACTCCGTCAAGGTCGACGGCTCCGGGTACGCGACGGATTGCTTCGACGATTTCGCCTTCGGTAACAGTCTCGCAACGACACACAACCTTGCCGTACAACGGATTTGCGGCAATCAGTTTGTCGCGTTCCGCATCGGTCATGGTTGCAAAGTGCGGTATTCCCTTACGAGTGGCGACAAATTTGTCGTTGCACGCAAGATGTAGTTTTGCGGCAATTTCTTCGGCAACATGCACGGCAATGGCAGGCGCGCTGCTAAGACCGGGACTTTCGATGCCGACAATGTTGTACAAACCTGCCACATCGGGCGCTTCGCCGATAACAAAGTCATCGCCGTCGGGATGTGCGCGAAGTCCGCTGAACTGTGTAATAATGTTGCGGCGCGACAACGTCGGCACGGTGAGCAGTGCGCGATTGAATGCGTCGGCAAGTTCGTCGGCGGTTGTCGCAACATCATCCTTGTCGACAACGTCGGTTGCCGTCGGTCCGACCAGAATATTGCCGTGACAAGTGGGCGTTACAAGTACGCCCTTGCCCATCACGGTAGGCAGCTGAAACAAGGTGTGGTCGGCAAGGTAACCGCAAGTTTTGTCCATCAACTCGTAGTCGCCCTTGCGAGCCGTGATGTGCAATCTGACGGAACTAATCATGTTGTTTATTTCGTCGGCGTACACGCCTGCCGCATTGACAACGTACCTGGCAACGTCGGTATAGCCGTCGGCGCAACGAACTTCTATTCCACCGTCGACTTTGGTCAAAGCTACCACCTGACTGCCGAAACGGAATTTTACACCGTTGGTTGCGGCATTTTCGGCATAAGCAATTGTCATCTCATACGGAGACACAATGCCGCCCGACGGAATTACAAGCGCGGCAACCGCTTGTTCGGAAACATGCGGTTCCATCGCCCTGACGGCATCGCCGCGCACAATGTACATACCTTGTACGCCGTTTTGCACGCCTTGCGCCTGCAATGCTTCCAGTTTGCCTATATCGTTTTCGTCAAAGCACAGCACCATACTGCCGTTTCGACGGAAAGGAAAATCCAACTCCGCCGACAGACGATCGAACATAGCGTTGCCTGCAACGTTATACCTGGCTTTAAGCGTTCCGGGTTTTGCGTCGTATCCGCCGTGTACAATGCCGCTGTTGGCTTTGCTTGTGCCGACAGACACGTCGTTGCCGCGTTCCAACACCAATATATCCGCGGTGTAACGCGACAGTTCTCTTGCGACGGAGCAGCCCACCACACCGCCGCCGATGACAATTACGTCTTTCATAAATTCCTCCGTAAAGGGATAGTTTTGTTTTATATCCGAGCGGACAATCTTGTTATCTCTTCTGTATTAAAAATTATTATACACTTTTCCGCATGCTTTTTCAATAGGTGTCGACAAAAAAGTTTGACAACAAAATCGTTTTCGTTTGTCTGCATCAGATAACGCAGATTGTCGCCCGACGTCACGCCGCTATTTGTCGTACTTGCCGATAAGATAGTCGATGTAATAGTCGGGGTTGAAGTCCTCGCCTGTGGCAAGGCGCAGAATCTCTTCGGGGTACTTGCTCGAGCCGTACTTATGCACGTGTTCGGCAAGCCATTTGTTGATTTGTGCCGTCGTGCCGCTTGCCAGACTGCCGTATGCGTCAAAATCGCGATTCATTGCCGCAAACAGTTGCGAAGCAATTGCCGAGCCGAGTGCGTATGTCGGGAAATAGCCGCAGTTACCGTATGCCCAATGCACGTCCTGCAACACGCCAAGTGCGTCGGTGGGTGGCGTAATGCCGAAGTACTCGGTAAATTTTTCGTTCCAATATGCAGGCAGATCTTTTACTTCCAACTGACCGCCGATAAGCTTTTGTTCGATCTCGTAGCGCAACATAATGTGCAACGGGTATGTCAACTCGTCGGCTTCGGTGCGGACAAAACTGCATTCGGCGCGATTGATATATGCCAAAAACTCGTCGAGAGACACACCTGCAAGTTGCTCGGGGAAAGTTTCTACAAGCTTGCCGTAATGCACCTGCCAGAATGCCTTACTGCGCCCGATGACGTTTTCAAAGAAACGCGACTGACTTTCGTGCATGCCCAGACTTGCGCCGCCGCCCGACAATGTGCCATTAAGCGACTTGTCGCACTGCTGTTCGTACAAGGCATGTCCCGTCTCGTGGATTGCAGAGAAGATTGCCGAGTCAAACTTGTTTTCGTAGTAGTGATTGGTTATACGCACGTCGTCTGTACCGAAACCGCTTGTAAACGGGTGTTCGCTCTCGGTCATGATGCCGCGCGTTTTGTCGAAACACATCACGTCGCGCAGGTACTCGCAAAACTCACGCTGTTTGTCGGCAGGGAAATTTTGTTGCGCCCAGGCAGGTACGGGCGGTACGTTTGCCGTCACCTTTTTTACCACCGGCACAAGACGTGTGCGCAACGCGTCGAAAAACTTGTCGTATTTTGCCGTTGTGTAACGCGGCTCATACTGATTAAGCAACACGTCATAGCCCTTGCGCTCGTCGGTTTGCAACCATACGGTAGTCTTGCGCAGGTAGGCGATTATCTTTTCCAGATAGGGACGAAACATCTCAAAGTCATTGGCACGCTTGGCGGCAACATACACGCCGTAGGACTCGGCAGACAGTTGGCTGTACGCTGTATACTCCTCGACGGGTATCTTTTTCGTGTCGGAGATATGTTCGTGCATAACCTCTATCTCATGACGCAGCACAGGGTCGGCGATGCCGGACAAGTCGGCATACAACTCTTCCACGGCGGCTTCGAACTCGGGGTCGGTGGTCAGCGCATAGTCGTATTCCGAAATAACGCCCATTTGTTCGCTGTCGGCGGCAATACTCTGCTCTGCGGCGGCAGTTTCCATATCCCAATTGATGACAAAGTTGACGTAGCTTTGAGCAATGAGTTTTTTGCGATGTGCAATGTAAGTTTGTAGTGCGTTCATAATGTTTCTCCTTAATCTATTTTTATCAGTTTGTTGTCGACAATGGACAGCACATAGCAGTCCACGCTTTGTATGCCGCATATCCGTTGCACTGCCAGACGGTAACTACCCAGTTGCGCCGAGTAGCGTTCGGCAACGGTGTCGCTGTGCCTGGTGTACTTGTAGTCCAACACATAAGCTTTGTCCGCGCCCACCACAAGCAGGTCTATTACACCTTGCAACATCACGTTGTCGGTGTAGCGACTGCCCGGCACAACACTGTTGTAGGGTACCGACAACATAAAGGGCAATTCTCTGTATGCCTTGCCTGCGTTGGCAATAGCAACAAATTCGGGGTTGTTTAGTATAGCGTACACAACGTCGGGGTTCACCTCGGCGGCGTGCTCGGGCAACACCGTACCGTCGGCGACAAGTTTCGACAATATGTCTGCAATGTCGCCTTCAGTAGCCGAAAGCGGTACGCACTGCAGCACTTTGTGGTACGCGGTGCCAACCTTGTTGCGTTCGGCTTGAGCCGCAAGTATTTCGCGCGGAATGTTGTCCGACGGCTTTTTGTCGCGCCGTACGCCTGTCGCGCGTTTGTTTGTCGCTTCGGTCAATGTGTCGTCCACAAGCACTTCGGCTTGTTCGTCGTCGGTTTGCTCGTCCTGTTGCAACAAAGCCAGAGCCTCTTTGTCAAGCGCAGAGCTTACCACTTTAAGCGGCATATCCTGCTGATCGGCATGAGGGTAGACGTAACTCATTTGGGCAAGCACGGCGTCGAGATCGGTTTGTTGCGGACAGACATATGTTTGCTCGTCTTGGGTTTGCTCGGGCAGCTCTCTGTTGACAACCACTTCCAACTTGTCGCCCGCGGGGATATCGTCGCCAAACTGCGTACGCAATGCGACAAGTATCCAATCCATGTGCGACAATGCCGCGGCAGGTTGCTTTGGCAAGTCGGACAATTGCTTTTCCGTCACGTTACCGACAACGTTAAGCACGTGTTTGGCACGAGTCAACGCAACGTACAGCAAGCGCATTTCTTCTTCGCGCTGTTTCTTTTTGTTAAACATACCACAAGCAACGGCGCCGAGCGTACCCGACACACGCATAGTGGCAAAGTCATAGTAATTGACGGCGATGCCCATGTCGACGTTGTGTTCCACCGCTTCGGGAAACAAATTAAACTTGCTTTCCGTTGCCGCGACGATAACAACGGGAAACTCCAATCCCTTGGAAGCATGCATTGTCATCATCCGCACGGCATTGGCGTTGCCACCGCCTTCTTCCACGGCGTTGTCGTCGGAGCGATCGATGTACTCCAAAAACTTGTCCACGCTTTCGCCATAGGCTGCGCCACGCAAACCGTCGACAAAAGCGAAAAACTTTCTCACACGCAAACCGCCGTTGGGTAACCCAGTCACATACAGTTGGTAGTCTGTCAATTTGTTGATGTACAACACCGTTTCGCACACCGTGGCGCCTGCGGCAAAAAAGCGTACTTTGTCAACAAAATCTAACAACGTATGTATTTTTTGTGCAATTTCGTTGCCGTCAAACTTCCGAATGTAGGCACGCAAACGGTCATAAAAAGGCACTCTGCCTTCGGTGTCGAGACGTACTGCGCCAAGCTCGTTTTCGGTCAGTTTGCCGAAGCAGGACAGACACACGCCGGTCATATACACATCGTCATAGGGGTTGTCCACCACGCGCAACAGGTTGATTACGTCACGCACTTCCTTGCTTTCGTAGCCGTCGATTTTAAAATTGGCAATTACCGGTATATTTGCCGCAACCAGCGCGTCGTAGATGTCGACGGCCTTGTCTTTCATAGAACGGGTCAGTATCACAATGTCGCCGTAGTCGATTGTCGTTTCCTTGCCGTCCTCGTCCGCGTAGCGCATGCCGACATACTTTTTCACATTGTCAACAATCACTTTTGCCTGAGTAAGTCCGTCGTCGGTACGGTCGGTCACCGTGATGTCGTACATGCCGCTTGCCTTGGGTTTGTCTGCGGTTTGCGGCACTACAAGATTGACAGTCACCGACGGCGCAAGCAGTCGCTTGGTTTTGGGTCCGCGCAACATGGCGTCAACGGCGTAGTCTACCCTGCCGAAGTCCGCAGTCATCACATGGCAAAACAAGGCGTTGATGTAGTCGAATATCTCGTTGTTTGTACGAAAGTTGTCGTTTAACTTTATCGCAGTACCGCCGTTGCCGTCCTTGTAGTCGTTATACTTGGCAAGAAAAATCTCCGGTTCGCAACCGCGGAAACCGTATATCGACTGCTTGACGTCGCCCACCATAAACAGGTTTGCCGAAGCCGCCAACGCCTGCACGATAGTCTCCTGAATGGGACTTGTGTCCTGGTACTCGTCAACAAATATGTAGCGATAGCGCGCAGCAAGTTCGGCAACGGCTTCGGGCGCACGCAGCACTTTCAGCGCAAGGTGTTCCAGGTCGCCGAAGTCTATGCCGCCTACACGACGTTTTTCATCGAAGTACGCCTGCTCGAAACGTTGCACGACCTCTACCAATTTGTCCACGTACGCCACGCTGTCGACGGTTTGTTGCCACATTTCGGCAACGCTCCTGCCCCTGAACAGCTTCTGGTACTTGGTCGACAGGTCGGTAAACGTCTTTACAACAGCCTCGAAGTCGGACAAAATCTGCATGTTTATCGCCTCGCCGATTTCATCGCCCACCGCCGCAGCCTTTTTGGTATCCTTACCGGGCAATTTGGCAAGCTTGGTTGTACACAGCACGTCCACGCACTGTTGCAAATTTCCGCCGATCGCCTGTAGGCGTTCGATGTTTTGCACGCACGCTTCTACATACGCCACAGTCGCCTTACCTTCTTCACGACAACGCTCGGCAATGTCGACAAAGTTTTTGACACAATACGCTACCGTGTCGGTGATGTCTGCAAGCAACGTGGTAATGACGGGGTTGTCGTCGGCATAGTCTACAAAATTGCCGCGCTTTGCCGCATACCAACTGCCGAAATCGTCCAGTCCGCGTGCAAACTCGTACAAATCCAGCACCACTTGTTTAAAATTATCTTCTTGGCGATTTTTGCTAAAAATCTTATGTACGCGTGCAAAAACTTCGTCCTTGGCTACAAAATACTGCTTAAACACATCTTCCAGTGCGCCCTTTTGCAGATTGGCAACGGTCACATTGTCAAGTATGGCGTAGTCGGGGTCGATGTCCACAAGGTAGAAGTAGTTGCGCAACAACTCGCTGCAAAAACTGTGTATCGTGCTGATGTTGGCACTGTCGAGTTTTTCCAATTGCTCAACCATGCGGCGGTCACTGCCAAGCTTTGCCAACTCTCGCGACAAACGCGCCTTCATTTCGGCGGCGGCAAGATTAGTAAAGGTAACCACGACAAACTGCGACACGTCTGCACCCTCGGCAATCAGCGACAATATGCGCTGTATCATCACCGTAGTTTTGCCCGTGCCTGCCGACGCCGACACCAACAACCGCCGTCCGCGGAAGTCGATTACTTGTTGTTGTTCTTGTGTAAATTTTCTCATTTAGTAGCTCCGTTTGGCGGTGAAACTTGCCGTTTTGAAAACAGCAATGCCTGCCAAAACTAGTCTTTCAAGCATCCGATAGGCACAACCATCACTCCGTCTTCGCGCTTGTAGCCGTACTGCATCCCGGTGATAACCATTTTTAACGTAGGCAAGGCAAGCGGAGAATACTTTTCCGTTGCGTTTCGCTCTTTAATCAGTTCTTCTATTTTAAGTAAGTGGTTTGCTCCGTCATCGATTTCGCTTGCGCCCAGTTTTATCTCAATCAAAGCATAGCGTCCGTCTTCAAGATGCAACACACAGTCGGCTTCAAGTCCATATCTATCCCTATAGTAGGAAATTCTACCACCACTTGCCGACGAATAAACCTTCAAATCTCTGATAACAAGCGACTCAAACAAAAATCCGAGTGTTTTAAAATCCGTGTTAAAGTAATCCGGTGTGATACCAAGCGCGGCAACCGCAAGCGACGGATCTATTAAGTTTCGTTTTACCGAAGCTCTGATTGCCGTTTTTGACCTGATTGCAGGACACCATGCATCAACGTCTTCGACAATATACAACTTTTTTAATGCTTCTATATATTCGCTTATGGTGTTGGTAGCTATATCGTAGTTTGCTCTGACATCGGCGTCTATTGTCTTGCGTTCCGCAATGGTACAAATATTTCTTGCATAGGAGCGCAAAATAATCTCTGCCCAAGCAGAGTTGCGTGCAGTGCCGTCAATGTTGGATATATCCACGTTGCATGTTTGCCAAAACAAGTCTTTGGCTATTTCCAACTTTGCTCTTTTGGTTTCGTTAAGCAAACTTTTCGGCCATCCGCCACGGCAGATAGCAAAAATCAAATCGTCAATAGACAATGTCGACATACAACCGTCGTCCATCGCATGTGGATTGTCAAACAACTCTTTGACAGAAACAGTTCCGTTAGACTCACCGCTTTCATACAAACTCATAGGGTACATTTTCAAAGTGGAAATTCGCAATGTCCCGGTGTGTGGTGTTTTTACTATTTGCGAAGAAGAACCTGTCAGCAGATATAGACCGTTTTTTTGTTCGTCATCGATAGATTTTCTAATTGCACCCCAGATTTTGGGAGCGTCTTGCCATTCGTCAAACAATCTTGGTTTATCTCCGACAAGAAGCTTGGACGGCATGTTATTGGCAACAGACAGGTACTTTTCTCTGTTGTCCTCATCTTGAAATTCAACTACGCTTTTGGCTTTTTGTTTTGCGGTAGTTGTCTTTCCACAACCCTTGGGTCCTACAATAAGCGCGGCTCCGAAGGACTCCATTTTTAGTTGAAGTAAGTCATCCGCAATACGCTTTTTATAATTCATATCATACCTCGCATGTAAAATAACTACTTCTAGTATACCCTAAAAAAATAAACAAGTCAAGGGCGTTGACATTTTTTGCGGTATTTTATTGACATTATTTGTGGTATTTTGTTGATATTATTTGTGGTGTTTCGTTGACATTATTTGCGGTAAATACACGAAGTGCGCCGCAGTTGTATTTACAAACAGTATATCATTTATTGCCGACATTTTCAAGTGTTGAGTGTTTGTTTGTTGAAAAGTTGCAAAAAGCCCCTGTAGGTTTGCACCCACAGAGGCTTTGAAATGATTGTTGAACAAAATGCATATTCTTAGCAAAAGTAAGAATTAGTTTTCTTTTACTTTAAAATCTTCCACTCTACCGATATTGTTTGTAGCGGTTGTATTCCCTGTAAAAGTGTTGCCAATACATTCACCACTTACATCGGAACCGGTAACATTGTAATTTCCCACAATTTTACCGACAACCTCGGTTTTGCCTTGCATAACATTTTCTGCTTTTACATTTACCGAAGTCAAAATATTGTTATTAATTTGTATCGTTCTTACAGCATCCTTAGTCTCGACACAAACATAACCGGAAACGCCACCGACCTTGTATTGTCCCGAAACCGAAACGTTTTCCAACTTGCACCCTACAATAGAACCATACACGTACCCTATTAAACCGCCCGTGTATTTACCGCCCGTCACGGAAGAATTCTTTATCGTGATGTTGTTTTGGGGAACGCTTGTTGCGCCCGCCAAAATACCTGCGGACACGTCTTTTCTTTCTGTAATTTCATCGGCATTAGTCACAACCGTGATATTGTCCAATGTCAAGTTACTAAACCGTGCATATCTGGTATGGGCAAACAGACCGACATTTTGACTTGCATAGTCAAGAACCTTTGCGTTTTTAATGGTGTGACCTTGTCCGTCAAACGAGTGACCGAATGTGTTCATTCCCTTTTCAAAGATTGCGCCGTTCAAGTCAATATCGGATTCAAGCGTCACCGTCACAAATTTTCCATCATATTCATATTCACCATTACTGTACCAAAAACTTTTATAATCACTAACGCCTTTGCTTACATCAAGAGCCAAAGCCTTTTTACTGTCAAGCACATACCCGTAGTACATCAATGCGACATCGTCCTTGATAGTCAGTGTTCTTGCAGTCTTGTCAACAATAAATCCTGCAGGTACACTTGCAGCATCGGCAGGGTACTTTTGCGCTTCTTTGAGAGCATTGACGTTTGTAGCAGATTCCTTGACGGCTGTTGTACCGACAACGGTTGTATTTGCGTTGTATTGTTCTTCGACTACGACCTCCGTTACCTTTTTGGAAACGTCAATCGTAACCTTGCTAGAACCGGCAGGTTGAGCGACAATAGACACAACGACGGACGAAGCTTGCGTAGTAACAGTACCGCCGATTGCAACAAGTTGCTTTGTTGCGCCGTATTCGTGATACGTGCCGTCAACCGTAATCTTGTTTGCGCTACCATAGTGCTTTATCGTATCGTTGTTGCCGGTAACTTTAAGCTCACCGCCATTGGTGTTGATTACAACTTCCTTTGCACTGCCTGCGCCAACGTATGTAACTTCCGTCAGTTTGGTGTTTTGACCTGCGTCGAAACCTACTGCCAACGTGCTGTTGAGTGCCGTTGCGGTGTTGTCGGCAAGATAAATGGAGTATTTTTGCGCCGTTGTTGCAGGGATATCTGCGGCTTTGTCGTAAATCTTCCACAATTGGTGGTCGGCAGGATCGCCGTTTAGTTTGCTGTTGGGAATGTAGGTTACTTTGCCTTCGTCAACGTAGACGAAACAGTCGTTGTAGCTGTCCCACAAGATTTCGTTGCCACCGGCCTTGGCGTTGATTTTGTCCACGTCAAAACCGAAGTTTTTGGCTGCGGTCAACGCTTTGCTCATTGTTGCGTGAGTGCCGTTTTCCGCATCGGCGGCAAGAGCGGTGTTAAGGTTTTTGACAAGCGCTTCGTCGGAAGCCAGCATAGCTTTGCGGATAAGTCCGCTAAACGTGGGAATAAGTACTGCCGCCAGAATACCGATGACGGCAATGACAATGATAAGCTCTACTATCGTAAAGCCCTTTTTAGTGTTTCTGTTCATAAAAAATAATCTCCTTTTATCGAAAAATGTACATGCTACCCCTACAAAAGGGTACACTACGCCCCTGAACAGGCGTGTGCGGCAAAAGAGTACACTGCGCCGCAAGCAAGGCAACCACGTAATTAATTGCCCCTTGCAACGGTGTGATTCCGTTG
>CAKQXG010000025.1 GCA_934281515.1 uncultured Clostridia bacterium
TCCCACACCCTTTCCCCAAAAACTTTGAAGTAGGGAGAAGTTATTTGCAAAATGACGTTTTATGAATGATGGCTTTGGGTTGTAAATCAACCCGAAATATATCCGGCTGCTGCACGTCGAGTACTCCCTAACCCATCCGTCAAAAAATGTTAAGTAATAAGCAAAAAGACCGAAAAGTTGCGAAATACTTTCCGGTCTTTTGTATTGTCTGTTTTGTTCTACTTGGCAATGCTGTCGGCGATGGCTTGATTCAAACCGTTCTTTTCCATGTTGTAGGCTTGCTTGATGCAGTTGTACACGGCTTCGGATTTGCTGCTGCCATGTCCCTTTACTATCGTTTTGTTGGTTCCGAGCAGCACTGCGCCGCCGTAATTGTTGTAGTCCATCATGTCTTTCAGCGCATAGACGTCCTTTTTCAGTAGTGCAGCGCCCATTTTCGCACGGAAGTTGCTTGTCATGATTTTCTTCAACATTTTCATCATTTCCATGCATGAGCCTTCGGTAGACTTCAACAGCACATTGCCGCTAAAACCGTCTGACACAACCAGGTCAAATTCACCGCTAAGCAGGTTACGGCTTTCCATGTTGCCTACAAAGTTGATGTCGGGATTGTTTGCCAGTTGCGGATACACTTCCTTGCGCAACGCGTCGCCCTTTTCCGATTCTACGCCGATGTTAAGCAGTGCGACGCGCGGCTTGGCTATCCCGTATGCCTTTTGCAAGTACAGGTTGCCCATTTGTGCAAATTGCAACAGGTTTATCGGGTCGCAGTCTACGTTTGCGCCGCTGTCGCATATACACACAATGCCGCCGTTCATAGTGGGCAATGTGGGGCAGAAAGCAGGACGTTTTACGCCCTTTATGCGCCCTATACGCAACACCGCACCTGCAAGCAGTGCGCCGGTGCTACCCGTGCTTACCATGCCGCCGATTTCGGGGTCGCTACGCAGCAATTCAAAGCTGCGCGCCATGGAGCTGTCTTTTTTGTTTTTGATTGCCTCCGTCGGCTTTTCGTCGCAACTGATTACGTCGGGGGCATGCACGACGGTTACGCGCGCAGGGTCAAATTGTGCCACGGGGTATGTGTTGATTGTCGCTTCGTCGCCGACAATGGTCAGGTGCAGGTCGGGCAGTTCCTTCAATGCTTTCAGTGCGCCGTCAAGGTTGGCTTGCGGACTGTTGTCTCCGCCAAATGCGTCAAGTACTATTTTTATCATGAGTTCTCCTTGCTGTGCGGCAGGGTTATGTCGCGTCTGCCGCTAGTCGGTATTGTGGGCATGTCGTTTCGACATTCTCTGCAACAATTGTATCAAATTTTTGCCTGCTAGTCAACCGTCGTCGGAAATAATATGTATCGATGTGCAAGAATATTTAACTTTTGTTTACAATCCGTTTACATTTCGGGCGTAGTATGATACAATGTAGTGGATAATTAAGGTCATTTGTAGCGCAGAGTAGAGTCGCGGTAGACAACGTCGGGTTGGCAAAATTTGCATACGTATGTGCGTTTTGCTTACCGTAGCGGTGCCAAAATGACGTATAGGGAGAAAGATATGGTACAAGTAACCGAGGTCTCAACACGCAAGCAACGTAAGCAATTTGTGGAGTTTCCGCTAAAATTGTACAAAAACTGCAAATACTTTGTGCCGCCGCTTTACGGTGACGAAATGGATGTCTTTAAGAAAGACTACATGTACTACGATCAGTCCGAGGCAAAGTATTTTCTTGCCTATCGCGACGGCAAGGTAGTGGGGCGTATATCTGCCATTTTGCAGCACGCCGCCAATGACAAGTGGGGACAAAAGCGCATGCGCTTTACTCGTTTTGACGCATTTGACGATCAGGAAGCGGCAACCGCCTTGTTTGCCGCAGTGGAAAACTGGGCAAAGGAGCGTGGCTTGGAAGAAGTCGTCGGTCCGCTTGGCTTCTCCGATTGGGAACGCGAGGGCTTGCTTATCGACGGATTTGACTACTTGTCCACATTCGAGGAACAGTACAACTACCCGTACTACCAACGCTTGATAGAAAATTGCGGATACACCAAAGACGTCGATTGGTTGGAACATCGTTTGTATCGTTTGCCCGAGGCGGAAATGGAACGTTTCGAACGGGTGACTACAAAAATGATGGAACGCTACGGATTGCGTTTCGACAACAGCAAGAATACCGACGAGTTTATCAAGTTGTACGCCGACAAGTTTTTTGAAATAGTGGACAAAACCTACAACGAGATTTACGGTACGGTACCCTTTACCGACAATATGAAACGTGCGCTTATCGCCAATTTCAGGTTGATAATCGACATCAAGTATGTAACCGTCATTTTGGACAAGGACGACAATGTCGTTGCGTTCGGACTGTGTTTCCCTGGTATCGGCGAAGCATTGCAAAAAAGCGGCGGCAAGCTTACGTTACCTTGCCTTGTCCGTTTGCTGAAACTTATCAAACATCCCAAAGTGATAGACATGGGTCTTATCGGGGTCGTGGACGAGTACAAGCATAAGGGAATTGCCTCCGCCGTGCTGTATCACTTTGCCAAACAACTTGAAGAAAGCGGCGTGGAGTACGCCGAAACCAACCTCAATCTGGAAGACAATCTGCCCGTAATCAACCTGTGGAAGAACTTCGATCACATTCAGCACAAACGTCGTCGCAGCTTTGTAAAAAAGATCTAGACGTTGTGTAAATGCAAAACGACAACACTTTGATGTGCATAGTTGCCTTGAAAGACGTGCAAAACCCAACAAATATTCAAAATGACCGAGAATCTGCTTGATGTTCTCGGTCATTTTTCTAGGTACTACACAACAACGATTGGGACGGCAAACACACTATTTTGCCGTCTGACGGAAAGCTTTACTTGACGCATTCGCCTCGGGCATATTTTGGACAGCTAACAAAAAACTTCCAACACGTAGTAGGTTTTGCCTTTTTTGCTTTGTCCGTCGGCGCGCACAAAGCAAAATTTGCCGTAACCGCGCACCGACACGATGTCGCTCGGACGTAACAAACGGTTGGCTTTTGCACAAACTTCGCCGTTGATTTTTGCTCGTTCGTCGGCAACAAGCGTTTGCGCCGTCGCGCGTGACAGATTGTACAGTTTGGCAACAATGCAATCCAGCCTTTCCGATTCGGCGGAAATGCGCCGTTCTTCCTTTTCTGGTGCAAGGTTGTCGGGCAAGGCGGATACAAGTGTCACTTCTACAAAGTTTTTGCCAACCTTTGTCAGATTGTTTGCAAAGTAGTCGGCAAGGCTGTCGGCAACCACGACGTAGCTTGTGTTCCCTACAAAGATATCGCCGATTTTTTCGCGAGAAACGCCCAAATTCATCATTGCACCCAGTACATCTCTGTGCGTAACGGCACCGGCAAACTTGCTGCCCGTCGGTTTGATTTGTAATACGGTCAGCGGAAACGGTTCGTCGTAGCCCGTAGCCTCGGGGTTGCCGAAACGTACTATTTTTCTGACGGCAAAGGGTGCGCCGCCCCATGCGGACGCAAATTTTTGCATACGTATTGCAATTTTTTGATCGCATTCTTCCAAAAAATCCGTATACACAAATATATTTCGTTGTTGGCTTCGCTCGGCAAGGCGTTGTAAAACGATTTGTTCCATACAGGTAAATTATATATTTTTTTGTCGTGTTAGTCAATTGTATTGTAAAACTCGTCGTAAAGTGGTATACTATCGGTACGGACGGTTGCGATTGTCCCAAATTATTCGGTCGAGCGGATGGCACGGCTTGCCATGACGGTATGCGGCAGGTAAAAACGGCGTTCTACTCGGCAAAAGGAAGAAAATATGGCAGAAAATTGTACTCACGATTGTTCTTCGTGTTCGGCAAGTTGCTCCGAGCGCGAAAGCGAAAGTTTACTTAAACCCCTGCACCCCAAGGCTCACGTCAAGCACGTGATCGGCGTAATGAGCGGCAAAGGCGGTGTTGGCAAATCGCTTGTGACGTCACTGTTGGCTGTACTTACTCAACGGCGTGATTTCAACACGGCGATACTCGACGCGGACATCACGGGACCGAGTATTCCTCAAGCCTTCGGATTGCATACGCATGCCGTCGGTGACGAGCAAGGCACGGGTATACTGCCCGTCGTGTCGGCAAACGGAACGCAAGTGATGTCTATCAACCTGTTGCTCCCCGACGAGACCGACCCTGTTGTGTGGCGCGGACCCGTAATCGCAGGCGCGGTTACGCAGTTCTGGACGGACGTGGTGTGGAATGACGTTGATTACATGTTTGTGGACATGCCCCCTGGAACGGGCGACGTGCCGCTGACCGTTATGCAAAGCCTGCCTGTGGACGGTGTTATTGTCGTCACTAGTCCGCAACAACTTGTGGAAATGATTGTAGGCAAGGCCGTCAAGATGGCTGCGCTTGTCGGCGTACCCGTGTTGGGCGTGGTGGAAAATATGTCCTACTTCACCTGCCCCGATTGTGGCAAGCAACACAAGATTTTCGGCAACAGCGATGTCGACAGATTTGCCGCCGAGTACGGTATTGACACGGTGTGTCACATGCCGATTGATCCCAAGTTCGCCGAATTGTGCGACGAAGGCGAAATCGAACGCGCCCAAGGCGATTGGCTCGATAAGTTGGTGGACAAAATAATAAAATTATAGTATTGTGCGTATTCAATATCGGGTGGAACTATTTTTGCACCGCCAAATCGATTTGGTTCGCACTAAATCACTTTCAATTATCGTAGATTTTCTTAAAAAAGTTTTTGAAAGGATAGGGGTACGGGGGAAGGAAAAACTTTTTTCAAAAAGTTTTCCTTCCCCCGTAATATTATCTTCAAATATTTTTTTCAAATATTTTAGTTTGGGTCTATCTCAGAAACAGCATATCCGTGTAGGTCGGGTACGGGATGTACTCTTCGGGCAACAGCGCTTCTATTTGGTCGGCATGACTGCGCAGTACTTCCATTTCGGCAATCACTTTGCGCACGGCTTCGACCTGTCCGGCTACGTCGCTGTCGTCGGCATGTCCTACCAAAGTGGCAAGTTTGTCGGCGGCGGCATTGCTGTCGGCGAGCAACTTGTCAAGCTTGCGTATCAACTTGGTTTCGGCGTCTGTCGACAGGAACACCGCGGCTTTTTTGACGGCAAGGCGCGACAATTCCAATTCGTAGTGTAGCGCGGCAGGCGCAATTTGCTTGCGGAACATTTCTACGGAAGTGGTTGCTTCAATCTCGATTGCCGCTACGAAGTTGTGCATCGCAACGTCACGACGCGCGGCAAGTTCGACAGGCGTAAACACGTTGTTGCGGCTGAACACTTCGGCGTTTTTTGCGTCGGTGATGTGGATCAGCGCACCTGCGTCGTCAAGCGACGGCAAACCGCGTTTTTTTGCAATGTCTTTCCAGTCTGCCCCGTAGTTGTTGCCGTTGTACACGACTTTGCCGTGTTCGGCAATCGCCTCGGCTACAAGCTTGCCTGCTTCGGAGTATACATCGGTTGCGCCGTCAAGGCGAGCGGCGAACTCTGCAAGACTGTCGGCAAGTATGGTGTTAAGTACCGTGTTGATGTCGGCAAGACAAGCCGAGCTACCCACCATACGCAACTCAAACTTGTTGCCGGTAAATGCAAACGGGCTTGTGCGGTTGCGGTCGGTTGCGTGAGGAAAGTCGGGCAACAGGTCGCGCCCAAGTGTAAATTTGGTGCCCACTTGTTGTAAAACCGACCATAGTTGTTCGCCGATAAACACCGAAATTATGTTTGTAGGCGCTTCCATACCGCCTAAACGACGTGCATTGGTTGCGGATGCGGTAAATGCGCGTAACAAATCGGCGTACTTGTCTGCGGCAGTCAGCACAGCTGCAACCATCAGCACAAACACGGCGTTTTGTTCGGGAGTGTTTCCTGCGTCAAACAGATTGGTTTCGTCTGCCATCACCGACCAGTTGTTGTGTTTGCCACTGCCGTTGATGTATTCGAAAGGTTTTTCGTGTAACAGGCACACAAGATCGTGGCGTTCGGCAACGCGTTCCAACGTTTGCATGATAAGTTGGTTTTGGTCGCATGCCACGGGAGTACGTTGGTAGCAAGGAACAAGCTCGAATTGGCACGGGGCAACTTCGTTGTGTTCGGTGCGGACAAGTATGCCGAGTTTCCACAACTCGTCGTCGACATCCTTCATAAATTCTATTACGGCATGCTTGGGCAGGGCAAAGTAGTGGTCTTGCAATTGTTGCATTTTGGGCGGCCTTGCGCCAAACAACGTACGACCGCAAATGGACAGATCCATGCGCTTGGCAAACTGATTTTTGTCCACAAGGAAGTACTCCTGCTCGGCACCGACCACGCTGTTGACGGCAACGGGCTTTTGTCCGAGTAATCCGAGCAACTTTTTGGCGGCAACGTCAAGCGCACGGCAACTCTTGATAAGCGGCGACTTTTTGTCGAGCGATTCGCCACCGAAACTGTGGAAGTATACGGGTATGTACAGGCAACCTTCGGTCACGTAGGCGTAACTTGCATAGTCCCAACGGGTCAGTCCCTTTGCCTCGAACGTTTGGCGGATACCGCCGTTAGGGAAACTGCTTGCGTCGCCTTCGCCTATTTTCAGCTCCTTTCCGCGAAACTTGTCGGTCAGCAACCCGTCGCAGTCGATGCTCTCGAAACTGTTGCGCTTGCCTGCAGTATTGTTGGTAAGCGGACTAAACCAATGCGAGTATCGTGTTGCGCCGCGCTCACGTGCCCAGATGAGCAGCTTGGCGGCATACTCGTCAAGTTCTTCTGTTGTAAAATGTACTTTTTCGTTTTGTCCGTGTACAATCTTTTCGTACAATGCAGGGGACAAACGTTCCTTCATTTTGTTGTTGTCAAATACGTCTATTCCGAATGGGAGTGTGTTCATCGTAGTCTCTCCTTGTAGTATATTCATTTGTTTGTAAGTTTGTTTCGGCACTTGACTGCAGTTGTTGTTGCAAGCGGTCACTGTGGTGCGCCGATGTTGCGAGTTTTTGCATACGTATCGTGATTTTTGATACAGAAAACGTGTTGACTACGATTTGTCGTGCAAAAAACTCGGCGTTGTAGTTGGTAAATATATATGGTAAAAACAAATCGTCCTATCGTCGTAATTACGTCGGACGGGACAATCTGTACACTACATGGAGTAGTTTTTGAAATAGTTTTGTACAAGGATAAACGGCGTGCCTTTGTCGCCGCTGCCGCTGGTCAGGTCGCACAGGCTGGCAAGCAGGTCGGTCAGTCTGCGCGGAGTGGTGCCTTGCGACAGTATATTGGCAGTCAGGTCGCTTTGTTTGTGCGCAATCAGTTTCTTCATTTCGACTACGGCTTCTTCGCCCGATAGATCGGCAAGGTCGTTGTCGGCAACGTATTTCAGTTTGATTTCGTTTGGTTTGCCTACAAGTCCCGATGTAAACGCCGGCGAACAAACAGGGTCGGCAAGCTCCCAGATACCGCCGACGGGATCTTTAAAGGCGCCGTCGCCGTAAACCATCACTTCGATGTGCTTGCCCGTGGCTTGCTTTACAAGTGCCTGCACGCGTTCCACGAAGGGTTGACCGTCGCGCGGAAACAACTTTACGCTGTTGTCTGTGGCGAGGTTGCTGCCAAGCACGCCGTAGTCGGGATTGTATCCGCTGCCGTCAACAGAAGAGGTCAGTATTTCGTCAAGCGACACAACCTTGGCTGCGCCGGCATTCTGCAAAATCTTTTTAGTCACTTTGCGCGTGTGGATGTCGGCGTTGATGACGTATTTGGTATGTTTCAGTATTTCGGTGGGGTCGTTGGCAAGTATTACGGTGCAACCCTCGGCAGCATGCAAGTAGTAGTCGATGTAGTCTACGCCGGTAAATGTGTGGCGTACATCGCCGAATGTGGCGTAAAACTGTTCGGCAGTAAATACGTCTGTGTAGGGGTTGACACCCTTCTCCATCAACTTTTCGACAGAAACAAAACTGTTTCCCACTTCGTCGGAAGGGTACTTAAGCTGTACAATCAGCTTTTTTACGCCCTTGGCAATGCCTTTCAGCACCAGGCTAAAACGGTTGCGCGACAGAATCGGAAACACAAGTCCGACGGTTTCGTCGCCAAACTTTGCCGAAACGTCGGCGGCAATCTGGTCAATGGTCGCGTAGTTGCCTTGGCTGCGCCCCAGTACGGCTTCGGTCACAGCAAATACGTCGTGGTCCTGTATTTCAAATCCGCCTTGTTTGCTTGCCGCAAGCAGGCAGTCAGTGGCAATGGCGGCAAGGTCGTCGCCACGCTTGATGATTGGTCCGCGTATTCCGCGGCTGATTGTACCGATGTAATCCATAAAAATAACCCTCCGTTTTCCGTTTCGGAGGGTTTGTTTCAACAAATAAAAAAATCCCTCGAAAGGGAAAAAAATGCTTGTGTTTTCGGGACAAGTCACACAAAAAAACACAAGCAAAATATTACTATATGTCGACCGATTTGTCAAACGATTGAGCGAAACTTTTTGGAGAATTTTTTTATACGTCTTGTTGCGAACAGTCAAATATAGTAGGATATAGGGATTGGCGATGTATAAAATTTGTTGAATTGTACGCAGACAGAGAAAAACGACAGGAAGATCAAGAGTGTAGATAATGCACATTTTGAAAGGGTCGCGCATATCTTATTAGAGATTGCAGGGGGCGGCTTTTGTTCGGTTACAATGATTTGCTTGACGAAATGCAACTGTTTGCGCGGCACGGGGTGGAGACGGGTATTGTCGGAGACAGCGAGCTGGGACAACAAATACCGTATGTGTTTGTCGGTCACAAAAACGGCAACAACATGGTGGTTGTTGGAGCGATCCACGCAAGGGAACACCTTACTGCTCTTGTAACGCTGTGTCTTGCCAAGTATCTGGTCAAACATACGGAGTTGCCCATTGACGGCGGCATATATTTTGTGCCTATGGCCAACCCCGACGGTGTACGACTGTGTCAGGAAGGCGTCGGGTTTGTCGGCGATAAGGAGCGCAAGGCAAACCTGCTTGCCGTCAACGGAGGCAGCACCGATTTTTCGCTGTGGAAAGCCAATGCCGACGGTGTGGACCTCAACGTCAATTTCGACGCAAAGTGGGGCGAAGGCAAACAAAACGTCTTTTTCCGCGCGCCGTCAAACTATGTGGGCAAGGCTCCGTTTTCGGCGAAGGAAAGCCGTGCGTTGGCGGAGTTTACGACACTTGTCAAGCCTAAGGTCACGTTGTCGTACCACTTGAAAGGCGAAGAAATCTACTGGGACTTCGGGCAAACGGGCGACGCGCGCAAACGGGACTACGCCCTTGCTACGGCACTTGCCAAATACACGGGGTACAATCTTGTCGATGACAGGGGCAGTACGGGCGGTTACAAGGATTGGTGCGTTGAGAAACTCGGCGTACCGTCCTTTACGATAGAAGTCGGCGACGACAGGTTTGCGCATCCTTT
Organism: uncultured Clostridia bacterium; assembly: GCA_934281515.1. Lineage (GTDB taxonomy): Bacteria > Bacillota > Clostridia > Christensenellales > CAG-314 > Fimimonas. The sequence goes on from CAKQXG010000025.1 coordinate 9,424, forward strand.
CCCCTACACCGAGTTGCGTCATATTTTGTCACAAAACGAGGACTTACCGCGCAGACTGCTAAACAGCGTTGTGGCAGGACAATGGTAGTCCGTGCAACGTCGGAATTGTACCGAGGAGCGATATTTCAAAATGTACCCCGATGTTTGTCGATGTAATAAAAAAATGTATACGTATCGACTTTTTGACGACAAAAATGTTGAATTTTCTGCAAAAGGTAACAAAAAAGCACGGATTTCGGTTGCAAAATCCGTGCTTTTGTATTTGAATAAAGTTGGCTTAGTTTTCCGTCAGTTTGGTAATCTTGATAAGGTTGGTGCCTACGTTTTTGCCAAGGGGGACGCCTGCCGTAATGACGATGTTATCTCCGGGTTGAGCGATACCCATGTTTTTGACGGTTTCTTCGGCGTTGATAAACATATCGTCGGTGTTGTCGAACACTTGCGTAATGACGGGTATCACGCCCCAACTTGCGGCAAGGCGGTGGTACACGCGGTCATTGCCCGTCATTGCAACAATGGTGGAGTCGGGACGGAAGCGACTTATCATGCGTGCGCTTACGCCGCTTGCGGTGTACACTACAATTGCTTTGGCGTTGATGTCGAATGCCGTGTTGACCGTTGCGTGGCTGATGGCGTCGGTGTTGTCAATCAACTTGGGCTGCGCAAGGTTGTAATTGTGGTGGTAGTCTACATTGGATTCGGCCTCCTCAACAATGCGTGCCATGGTAGCAATGGTGTTTGGGGGATTGATGCCTACCGCGCTTTCTGCAGACAGCATTACGCAACTGCTGCCGTCGTACACGGCGTTGGCAACGTCTACTATTTCTGCACGGGTGGGGCGCAATTTTGTGACCATGCTTTCCAGCATTTCGGTGGCAGTGATGACAAACTTGCCTGCCGAACGACTGCGATTGATAAGCATTTTTTGTATTGCGGGCAACTTTTCGTAGGGCATTTCTACACCCAGATCGCCGCGGGCAACCATGATGCCTTCCGACTCGTCGATGATTTCGTCAATGTTGTCTACGCCGCTTTGGCTTTCTATCTTGGACACGATGCAAGCGTCGTTTGCGCCGTGGCTAAGCAAAAAGGCACGTATGTCGCGCACGCTTTGCCCGTCCTGCACAAAACTCGCGGCGTACATTTCGGCGCCGTTTTTAATGCCGAATTCCAGGTCGCGTTTGTCCTGCTCGGACAAAAACGGCATGTTGAGCTTGCAATTAGGCACAAACAAACCCTTGCGGTCGGACAGCGGACCTGCGTTTTGCGCAACGGTGTGTATTACGCCTTCTTCCACGCCCATTATTTTAAATATCAGTAATCCGTCATTTAGCAGCAAGGTGTTGCCTGTGGATACGTCCTTGTACAATTCCTTGTAAGTGATGGACACTTTGGTGTTGTCGCCGACTATGTCATCGGTTACAAAGTCGAACTTCATTCCTTCGGTCACGTCGATTTTGCCGTCGACAAACGTACCGATACGGATTTCCGGTCCTTTGGTGTCGATCATTATCGGCAATGCAATGCCCAATGCGCGGCGTACTTTTTTTACGGCGTCGATTTTGCCTTGGTGCTCCTCGTAGGTACCGTGGCTCATATTTATGCGCGCCACGTTCATGCCGGCAAGTGCCATTTTTTTGATCTGGTCGTATGTGCAACTGGCAGGACCCAACGTGCATATGATTTTGGTTTTTCTCATTTTACGCCTCCGTGACGTAGTGTAGTCGGCAAACTGCGTGTTGTGCGGTTTGTCATTGTCAAACCTTGGCTTGACGTGCCGAACAAATGTAACCTTGTACATATGTACAAGAAATCCGATTTTGTCGTGCGGTCAAAGCCTGTTTGTTACATTATATTATTGTCGGAAGTAGACTGTTTCAAAAAACAACCAATCTTCACCCCATAATGATTATACACCAATTGTCAACTTTTGTAAAACGATTGATGGGTTTATTACCGTGCCGAAACAACACATTGCATTGCAATTTGTACAATTTTTGTCAATGGGCCGTCAACGACGAAAATTTTTTGGCAGTGCGGGTGTAAAACAGTTGAGTTTTTCCGTATATGGTGGTATATTAACATTTCATTCGCCGTGCGTATCGGACGCAGGCAGAATAATGTACAAAACAACGAAAACTACCTCAACATATAAGGAAGAATTGTTTACGAGAGAAATACTATGAGTCAAACTACAGTCAACAAAACACACGAAGTGGACATGACTACAGGCAGCTTGTTTCCCAAGATTGTTGCCTTTGCCGTGCCGCTGATACTGACATCTATTTTGCAGCTGCTGTTCAACTCCGCAGACATGATTGTCGTGGGCAAGTTTGTCAGCAACGACGCCATGGGCGCAGTCGGAGCGACAGGCTCGGTAAGCTCGCTTATCATCAATCTTGCCATAGGCTTTTCCGCAGGCGCAGGCGTTGTTTTGGCAGGTGCCTACGGAGCAAAAAACAAGGAGTACGGTGACAAAATTTTGCATACGTCTATGTTTTTGGCGATCATCAGCGGCATTTTGATAGGCATAGTCGGCTTTGCGCTTGCACGGCAGTTGCTTACGTTGATGAACACCAACGTCGAACACATCGAGTACTCCGTTACGTACATGCAAATAGTGTTTCTCGGCTCCCCGTTCAACATGGTGTACAACTTCGGCGCAAGCATGTTGCGTGCAACGGGTGACACCAAACGGCCGTTGCTGTTTTTAAGTCTGGCAGGCGTAATCAACATCATTGTCAACATTGTCACTGTGGTCTTTTTGGGAATGGGCGTTGCAGGCGTCGCTTTGGCAACGATATTCAGTCAAGCCGTGTCGGCGGTGCTGGTTGTAGTTGTGCTTGCACGCAGCAAAGGCTTTGTCAAATTGGACTTCCGCAAGATTCGTCCCGACGGCGCCGCCTTGAAAGAAATCGTGCGCCTCGGCTTGCCTACGGGTATACAAAACTGTCTGTTCAACATCACCAACGTAATGTTGCAAGCCGCCGTAAACGGGTTTGGCTCGATGGTGGTCAACGGCAGTACGGTATCGTCGCAATTGGAAGGTTACATCTATGCGCTAAACAGCAGCGTCAGCGCAACGGCCCTTACGGTGGTCGGACAAAACTACGGCGCAGGCGATTACAAGCGCATACGCAAAACGGTACACATTTCCGTTGCGTTGGTTACGGGACTTACGCTTGTCGTAGGATGGTTGGTGATTTTGCTCAATGACCCGTTGTGTCGCATATTTGTCGATACGCAGGATCCTGCTATGACCGAAAAAATCTTGCAGTTTGCATTTCAGAAGTCGCTTATCGTCATCGGCACATACTTCCTTGACGGCATTATGGAAGTGGTCACCTACTCGCTGCGTGCCATAGGCTACCCACTTACAAGTATGTTTATCGTGTTTGGCGGCGTGTGCGTGTTGCGTATCATATGGATATTCGCCGTGTTCCCCTTTTACAAAGAGTTCTGGTTCTTGTTCCTGATGTATCCGCTGTCGTGGTTGGTGACGTTGGTCGTGGCATGGATATTGTTGGAAAAACGTATCACATGCGACGGCGCAAGATTGGAAATCGCCCGTGCGCAAGAGCAAGAGACGGAACAAACCGAAGTTGCGGAAGTCGAGGCATAAAATTGTCGGATACAGAACGGTACGCTTAGCTCGTCCGACAAGGTTGCGGTTGCGGCATAACGTTATTTAGGTTTGTCGTACACTATGCCCACGGCGGCAACTTGACTGTCGGCGTTAAAGCTTGTTTTCATAAAAAACTCAAAACAAGTCATTCTTTGCCCGAAGAATGGCTTTTTTTGTTTGTTAAATTGTCTAAGTTTATGGGCATATAAATATTTTCTATCGTTTTGCGATTTTTTACGAAATTTATACAGGCATATCGATAATGATATATTGTTATGCAATACGAGTAATTGCAATTTTTACTTTAGTATGGTACAATATTTACAAATAATGGGGAAGTTTGGTAATATTTAGTTTTTTACCGCGCTTTTTCGTTGTTTTGGCGGCTTTTTACCAAGCATTTTTTATATGACTTGCCGCATTTATTTGACTACACGACACTTCGCTGCGCAGTACTATGTACAATTGTTTGTCTGTCGCGAGATGTTGTAGGCGCTACCTGCCTTGCTTTTGCCGTGCAATGCCCGAAACGACAAACGTCATGTCGGCGTAAGGCGTTGCAGATATGCTCGGCGTAGCGAAATAATACGTATCAGGTTACCAAGGAGGACTGAAGTATGAACAAAATTACCATCATCGGAAGCGGACGCGTCGGTTCGACGATTGCCTACTCCCTTACTTGCCGCGGACTTGCGCAGGAGATCGTCATCATCGACATTGCCGCCGACCGCGCCATGGGCGAAGCGCAAGACATCAGACAAGGTCTCAGCTACGACAGCAGCTGCATTGTGTATGCCGGCAACTACGAAGACGCCGTAAATTCCGACATTGTCATCATCACGTCGGGCATAGCGCGCAAACCGGGTCAATCTCGTCTGGAACTTATTCAGACCAATATCGGCATTCAGAAGTCCATCATTCCGCAAATCACCAAATATGCGCCTAACGCCGTGTATATCATGGTCAGCAACCCCGTCGACATACTTACATACTCGTTCTGCCGTTTGTCGGGTGTTCCCGAACACAAGGTTATCGGTAGCGGCGCAATCATCGACACGGCTCGTCTGCGTAGTCGTATTGCCGAGTACTGCGGATTGGAAGTCGGCAACGTACACGCCTATATGTTCGGCGAGCACGGCGACAGCGGATTTACTCCCTGGAGCCTTGCACGTATCGCAGGTATGCACGTTGAGGAGTATCAGGCGGCGGTGGAGTCGGAAGAAAACGAAATCTTTACTACTAAAATCGACATCCCCGAAATCGAAAAATACGTTCGCGAGTCGGGCAGCAAAGTTATCTCTCGCAAAGGCGCAACGTTCTACGCAATCGCCAGCACCGTTTGCTACATTGTCAAGGCAGTGCTTACCGGCAGCAACACGGCAATGACCGTATCTGCAATGATGCACGGCGAGTACGGCATCGAAGACGTATGCCTCAGCACGCTTAACATCGTCGGTCGCAACGGTATCAGCGGCAAAATCAACAGCAAGCTTACCGAAGAGGAAGTTGCCAAACTGCAACACAGTGCAGACGTGTTGAAAGCGACAATCGCACAAGTAACGCTGTAATGCAAGACATTAAAACCTGCTTAACGCCGATAAGTGCGGCGTAACCGACTAACGGAGAAAACAAATGGAATATCGTATTGAAAAGGACACCATGGGCGAAATGAAGGTGCCTGCCGACAAGTACTGGGGCGCACAGACGGAACGTAGCCACGAAAACTTTCGTATCGGCACCGAAGTCATGCCCCGAGAGATAACTCACGCTTTCGGCATACTCAAAAAAGCGGCAGCGATAGCCAACTTCAATCTCGGCAAACTGTCCGAAGAGAAGAAAAACGTCATCGTGCAAGTGTGCGACGAGGTGATTGACGGCAAACTTAACGACCACTTCCCTCTTGTCGTATGGCAGACGGGCAGCGGTACGCAATCCAACATGAATGCCAACGAAGTCATTGCCAATCGCGGCAATCAGATTGCCGAAACCAAATTATTGCACTCCAACGACGACATCAACAAGTCGCAAAGCAGTAACGACACATTCCCGACAGCCATGCATATTGCCGCGGTGATTGCAATCGAGGACAAACTGTTTCCTGCAATCGACCACTTTGTGGCGACGCTCAAACGTCTCGAAGCGGAAAACGAAGGTATTGTCAAGAGTGGTCGTACCCACTTGCAAGACGCCGTACCCATTGCTTTTTCGCAAGAAATCAGCGGTTGGCGCGCTATGGCGGAGAAGGCTAAGGCTCAAATAGCGTTGTCGTTGGCAGGACTTAAAGAACTTGCCTTGGGCGGCACTGCGGTAGGCACGGGACTTAACGCTCCCGAGGGCTTCGACACGGAAGTCGCCAAACAAGTCAGCATTGCCACGGGCAAGGATTTTGTTACAAACGACAACAAGTTCCATGCTCTTACAAGCAAGGACGCAATGGTGTTTGCCCACGGCGCAATGAAGGCATTGGCATGCAATCTGATGAAGATTGCCAACGACGTGCGTTGGCTTGCCAGCGGTCCGCGTGACGGCTTGGGAGAAATTTTTATTCCCGAAAACGAACCTGGCAGTTCCATCATGCCCGGCAAGGTCAACCCCACGCAGTGCGAGAGCATGACAATGGTTGCCGTACAAGTGATGGCAAACGACGTTGCCGTTACCGTAGGCGCAAGCCAGGGCAACTTCGAGCTTAACGTGTTTATGCCTGTCATTGCGTACAACTTTTTGCAATCGGCGCGTTTGCTTGCCGATGGTATCATGAGCTTTACCGACAAGTGTGTGTATGGCATTCGTGCCAACAAGGAAAAGATGGCGCACAATCTGCACAACTCTTTGATGCTTGTCACTGCGCTAAATCCATACATCGGTTACGAAAACGCCGCCAAAACGGCAAAACTTGCCTACAAGGAAAACATCTCGCTTAAAGAAGCTTGCGTAAAACTCGGTTTCCTGACGGCAGAACGCTTCGACGAAGTGTTTCATCCCGAACAAATGGCTTACCCTCATAAATAAAGGTAATTGATATGAATATTCCTTACTATCCCGGTTGTACGCTGAAAACGCAGGGCAAACAGTTGGACGTTTACGCAAGATTGTCTGCCGAAGCGTTGGGCGTAACAATGGACGAAATCGACAATTGGCAGTGTTGCGGCGGCAGTTACGGCACAAGCCGCGACGAAATAGCAACTAAGTTGTCGTCGGTGCGCGCGCTTGACTACGCCAAACATAACGGCGGCAAGCTGCTTACGCTGTGTTCGGCGTGTCACAACGTGCTTAAACGGGTCAACGACGATATGGCGCACGACGACAACATACGCGCCAAGGCAAACAACTACATGCAACTTGACGAGCCTTACGGCGGCGAAACGCAGGTAATACACTACCTGGAAATGCTGCGCGACATGGTCGGTTGGGACAATATCCGTAGCAAAGTAGTCAACCCTATCGGCAAAAAAGTAGGCGCATACTACGGATGCTTGCTGTTGCGCCCCGGGAAAGTTATGGCGTTTGACAACCCCGAAAATCCGACGATTATCGAAGACTTTTTGTCGGCTATCGGCGCAACTCCCGTCAAATACCCCATGCGCAACGAGTGTTGCGGCGCATATGTCGGTTTGAAGAACGACGACTTGCCGGCAAAACGTAGCGGCATGGTACTCAACAGTGCCAAGGAGGCCGGTGCCGAAATAGTGGTTACCGCATGTCCGTTGTGTCTGTACAACCTCAATAAGCACAACGATACCGACGTCAAAGTGATGTATTTCACCGAATTGTTGGCGGAAGCCTTGGGGGTGAAGTAGCATGGACAAACAACTTTTGCAAGAAGAGCTGATTGCTCGCAGCGGCACGCAAGTCGCCAAATGCATGAAGTGCGGCAAGTGTTCGGGGCGTTGCCCGGCGTTTAAGCAAATGGACATCAAACCGCACCAATTTGTGTCATATCTGGCGCAAGGCAAAATCGACAAGCTGATGCAAAGCAAGGCTATATGGTATTGCTTGTCGTGCATGGAGTGCGTGGAACGTTGTCCGCGCGGAGTTGCTCCTCAACAAGTGGTAGAGGCTGTCCGCACTACGGTTACACGCATGCAAGGTAACAACGGCGTCGTTGCGGAGGACATTCCGCCTATGGTTACCGACCTTGTGCCTCAACAGTTGTTGGTGACGGCTTACAGAAAGTACAACAAGTGACCGAGCCGCTCGACTGCGGTCAACTTACAAATATCTTAAAAACGCTTCAAAAGACACATTAAACAACCTTAAGCGGCACGTTAAAAAGCCTTTAAGGTCACATTAAACAACTTTTAAGAGAGAATACAAATGCAAAGAATCGGTGTATTTATTTGTTGGTGCGGCAGTAATATTGCCGCAACGGTAGACGTGGAACGGCTTGCCGCCGCCATAAAGTCCGAACCGGGCGTGGTGTACTCTGCCGACTACCAATACATGTGCTCGGAAAACGGACAACAACTTATCAAAAATGCCATACGCGACTACAATCTGACGGGCATTGTCATCGGCTCGTGTTCGCCGCGTATGCACGAAGCTACCTTCCGCAAAGCGGCGGAAAGCGTGGGACTCAACCCGTATATGGTGGAAGTCGCCAACCTGCGCGAACAATGCAGTTGGATACACAAGGACAAGGAAGAGGCCACTGCCAAAGCAATGATATTGTTGCGCACGGCAATTGCCAAGGTACGCCTTGACGCTCCGTTGGTTGCAGGCGAAAGTCCCGTTGTCAAGCGTGCATTGGTCATCGGCGGCGGTATTGCGGGTATACAAGCTGCGTTGGACATTGCCGAGGCAGGCTTCCCCGTGGATATTGTGGAGAAGAATCCTACAATCGGCGGTCGTATGGCGCAACTGGACAAAACATTCCCCACCTTGGACTGCTCGGCGTGCATACTTACGCCCAAAATGGTAGACTGCGCTCAAAGCGACAAAATCGACATTTTGTCTTACAGCGAAGTGGAAAGCGTCAAGGGCTTTGTCGGCAACTTCAAGGTGACAATCCGCAAAAAGGCTCGTTACGTTGACGAAACCAAATGCACCGGTTGCAAGGTGTGCATGGAAAAATGTCCGTCCAAAAAGGGACTTAACGAGTTCAATATGGGGCTTAACAATCGCACGGCAATCTACATTCCGTTTGCGCAAGCTATCCCCAACGTTGCGGTGATTGATCCGCAACAGTGTATTAAACTCAAAACGGGCAAGTGCGGTATTTGCAGCAAATTTTGCGGCGCAGGCGCAATCAACTACGAGATGAAGGACGAACTTGTCGAGCGTGAGTACGGCGCAATCGTGGTTGCAACAGGTTTCCGTCCCATTGCTCTGGACAACTTCAACGAGTACGGCTACGCTGACAACAAGGACGTTGTCACTTCGTTGGAACTGGAACGTCTGATGAATGCGGCAGGCCCCACAAACGGCGTGTTGTTGCGTCCGTCGGACGGTACACACCCGAAGGTTATCACATTTATTCAATGCGTAGGTTCTCGTGATGTTTCCGGTTGCGGCAAGCCCTATTGCAGCAAGATCTGTTGCATGTACACGGCAAAGCACGCAATGCTTATC
>CAKQXG010000026.1 GCA_934281515.1 uncultured Clostridia bacterium
GGAGGCTTATTTTGTCATTTGACGACAAATTTTGCATACGTATCAAAAATTTGCACGCAAAGTTGCCCGATTCGGTTGCATTTTTGCACAATCGGGTATATAATAACTATGCTTAAAACTGCGGTTGGCATGGGCAAATGTCCGTCCGCCGCCACGTCACGACCTACTTGCATGGCTGTCGCCGAGATTGTGACGGTTGTCAACGGGGGTGTTTTCAGATTCGCCCGGCGGCAAAGAAGGTTTGGTAAGCGCGCCGCAGCGCCCACTGCGTATCAAGGCAAAAACAATTAAACGCTAACAATAATAGCACAAGCCGTTCCTTCGGAATGGCATACGCTGCCTAATTTAACCGCAGCGCGTAAGCTCTCGTTATTTTGCGTGGCGGGATGTCTTGCGTCAGACAACGCAAATGGGATGACGTCGTTCGGCAAAGCGGCATAGTCCGAGATTTATTTGCCTTTGGCCGTGTTCGGTTGGTTTGCTTTCCACGCGCGGCGACAGTCAAAAGCAAACTTTGCGCGGAGAAAGCTAAATGGTCTTACGTCGGTACACGGGTGCAAGTCCCGTCACCTCCACCAACTTAACAATTTTTGGGGTGTTTTCGTTGAAAGCATCCTTTTGGAAAAAGTCGTCCGCTTGGACGGCTTTTTTGCTGTTCTGCGTATACTTAGCATTACATACGGCAGGCATTTACAGCAGTTTTCCCAGGCGATTCATCATGGCGGTTTTGTGTTCCAGCATGGAGTGGGCGTAGCGGTTCAGGGTTACGGTCGGATTTTTGTGCCCCAGTATCTCCGACAGCGTTCGGACGTCCATGCCGCATTCGAGGGCGCGAGTGGCAAAGGTGTGTCGCAGTGAGTGGAAACCGTGGTGCATAATTTCAAGCCTTTTAAGCAGCAATTCAAAACTTCGTTGGTAGCAACGCACCAAAACGGCGTTGCCGTCCTCGGACACCACGAAGTCAGACTTGCTGCTTTTCTTTATGCGTTTCAACCTTGTCAACAGTTGCTCGGGCAGCGGTATAATTCGGCGCGACGTGGTTGTTTTCGGTTCGTCAAACACTAGTCCGTCGGTGGTGTCGTGGCAAGATCGGCACACGGTCAACAGTCCTTTTGCAAAGTCGATGTCCTTCCATTGCAGCGCCAACAGTTCGCCTATGCGTAAACCGGTGTACAGGCACAGTACAATGCCGAAAAGTTTCGGCTTGTGGCTTTCAAGCGCGGCGCGTTCTATCCTTTTTTGTTCGGCAATGGTAAAGCACTCTATTTTGCGTTCTTTCGGCTTGGGACGTTTGACTTTGTTCGCCGTGTAGTCGGCGGTGTAACCGAATAGGTATGCCGTGTGCAACGAATTTTGCGCTACGGAAATAACAGTGTTTACGGTGCTTGCCGACAATCCTTGGCGTAACTTGCCGTTGCCGCTGTCGAGCAGTACGGTAACCAGTTTTTGCAACACGGCAGGGGTAATATCTTCTATGTTCATGTCGCCGATATGCGGCGCAATGTGAATGCGTACTAATTGTTCGTAACGTACATATGTGCGTTGTTTAGTATTCGGTTGTATGTAGTGTTTCAGCCAGTTGTCGAGCCAGTCCCGATAGGTCATCTTTAGTTCTCCTTGATATGTTTTCAAATCCGATCCGCACTGCCCATAAATACGGTTTGCGGGTTTAAAATTAAATTTTATCTCAAAAAACGAATACGGTATCAAAAATTGCTTGCAAATTTGTTTTGCCGACTCTTTGTTCGTTGGTATAAGCGGCAGTCAAAAAGGCAAAGTAGACAAAGAGTAGACACAAAACATCTTGAAATTTGCCTTTGCTTGTGGTAGTGTAAAGTAGCAAGTGGGTTTGTGAGCTTGCCTTGCAAAAGTTTGTTGTGTAAAATACTTTTGTTACAATATCTTCTTCTCCGCGACAATTGTCTGCGGTACTGTGCCTCTCTCCATAGTTATGGGGGGGGGGGCACGCCTTATTTACAAATATGACAAACAGAAAACCCGATCCCGTGTTGCTCGGCAATGCCATTGTCGAAGCACGACGAAAAAAGAATCTTACGCAGCAACAACTTGCCGACGCATTGGGCGTGACAAACAAAACGGTCAGTAAATGGGAGTGTGGTAGGGGACTGCCCGACCAATCGATGTTTGAGCCGTTGGAACAGATGTTGGAGATACGCGTTGACGACTATGTCGGAGAGGAGCCGACGGTATACTACACGCGTGCTACTACGGTGATTTCCCGCGTTGCACTCATTACGTTGTCGGCAGTGTTGGTAGTGTGCGGCGTACTGCTTGTAGTAACAAGCGCGCATGACGTTGTTGTCGTACACGTTTGTAACCATGTTTGTCCGACTTGCGGTTTGTGTACGTCCGACTGTCCCGACCCTGTATGTGCAGCCAAGTGCAACGGTCACTACGATCTGGAAGAGCGCGGTGTGTATACATTTGAAGCGGAAAGTTGCGACTACTCCGACAACCTGTACGTAATGAACGACGCAGGCAGTGGCAAGGGGTATCTGGGCAACTTCGACTTCCACGACGGCGAGACTATGACCTACCGTTTTAGCAGTCGCAACAACGTCTCTGCACGATTGTATTTTGCGTTGGTGCCTCGCGGCATAGACGATGTGTGCAACGACACATTTACAGTCACCGTAAACGGGCAAACGTTATACAGCAGAGCGGTGTTTCGCGGAGCGTTTGTCGGTTGGCACAACTTTGTGGAGTACTACATCGCCGACATTGCAGTAGCAAGCGGTGACAACGTAATCGAAGTGCGGTACAACATCAACGAGTTTCACAACAACGGACACAACTTTGACTATATCAAACTTAACACGCGCCCGTATGTCAAAAGCAGCGACATTGTGTTGGAAGCCGAAGAAAGTCAGCATAGCGACAACCTTCGTACGCGCCACGAGGCAGGCAGCGGACTGGGTTACCTTGGCGACTTCGACAACAACGACGGCGAAACATTGCGATTCGAGTTTACGTCCGACGTTGCCGAAAAGCGCAGTATGTTTTTTGCGTTGGCGACGCGCGGAATAAACGACAGAATGGCCGAAACCTATACGATCAGGTTTAACGGCGTAGAAGTATTCACCAACTCGGTGGTGCACGGCGCGTTTGACGGACCCGACAGATGGACGGATTTCAAGGAATACTTTGTGGCAAACGTTGCTTTGATTGCAGGCACAAACACTTTGGAAGTCACCTTCCACAGCAACGGCACCGATGTCAAGTGGGGCAACAACGGGCACAACTTCGACTATGTGCGTTTGGTGCGCACTACGGTTACGGATTATGTTGGCAACGATGTCAGGATTGGCGCCGAAGCCGCCAAGCTCGACCAACGGTTGTTTTACGGTACTTCCGACGCAGGCAAGTTGTATGTCGGCGGATTTGACCTTGCAGACCTTGCCGAAGTGCGTTTCTTTGTACATGCGGACGTTGCTGCAGTAGTCGGCTTGACGTTGGACATGGTGCCGCGCGGGCACAACGAACCTTTTGCCGACAGTTTCGACATCTACGTCAACGGCATTGCAGTGCAGTCCGACGCGGTTATCGACGGGCAGTTTGGAGGTTTTGACAACTTTGTCGAGTACTTTATCGCCGATATCGCTTTGCAGAGCGGCGACAACGAAATTCTGTTTGTGTTTAAGAGCAATCAGGATCACAACAACGGACACAATATAGGCGGCATAAGCCTTGCGCCTCGTTCGGCGCAACCTGATGTTGACGAATAGCGAACGGACGTAAAATCTTGTTTGTTGACATAAAACAGGTTTTGCAAGGAAAACAGTGTTTCAAATCTCTTGTCCGTAGAAAGAGATTCCGATACGAAAAATGTAACAATAAAAGGCAACCTTGTCCGTAATCGTAAACGGACATCCTCTTCCGAAATCAGGCAAATTTTGCATACGTATACGGAATTCTGATATTTTCGATGGTGGGAAACGGCAATTCTACGAAGATTGTCGTAAGTCGAAACTAAAGTTGCATTTTTGCAGCGTTAGAATAAAAGGAGGAAAACTAATGAACAAGCAAAGCAAATTGTCGGTACGCAAGACATTGATTCTTGCAGCAACGTTGCTACTGTGTCTTGCCGTGTTGTTTGCGGCATGCGCACCCGAAGAGCCGACTACCAAAACGACGTTGAAGTCTATTGCCGTAACAACGCAACCGACCAAGACGGCGTACACCGAGGGCGACAAGTTTGACCCCACGGGCATGGTAGTTACAGCTACGTACAGCGACGAGACAACAAAGGCGGTTTCGGGCTACAAGTTTAGTCCCGACGGCGCACTTAAGACGACGGACAACAAGATTACCGTCAGCTACACCGAAGGCGACGTTACTGTCAAAGTCGAAGTGGCAATCACTGTCACTGCCAAACAGCAACCGCAACCCGAAGTCGTGTTGTCGGCAATCGAAATCACGACAGCTCCTGTCAAAACGTCCTATCTTGTCGGCGAGAGGTTTGATCCGACGGGCATGGTTGTTACCGCTAAATACAGCGACGACACCAGCAAAGCCGTCACCGACTACACAATCGACCTTGACGGCAAGGATCTTGTCCGCGCCAATCAAAAGGTTGTTGTCAGCTACACCGAAGGCGACGTGACCAAGCAAGCAAATGTAAAGATTACCGTTTCTTACCCCTTGGACAGTCTGTCGTTAAACACGTTGCCTGCCAAGACGGAATACCTTGTAGGCGATACTTTCGACCCGACAGGTATGGAAGTCGTCGCCTGGTACAAGGAAAGTGAAGAAAAGAAGTCCAAAAAAGTAATCACAAACTACACATGGTCACCCGACGGCAAGTTGACCGAGGACGTGAATGCGATCATTATCAGCTACACCGAAAACGGCATCACAAAAACCTATGAATTGTCTATAAAAGTGGTTGATCCCGACGCCAGAAAGATTGCCGCAAACGGCAGTTGGACGTTTGAGGAGTCCGATGCCGAAATCAACGGCTGCGAGCGCAAAGCCGAAAACGGCGCAAGCGGCGGTTATGCATTGGGTAACTTCCAGAAGGGCGCAACCGTCACCTACACGATTGCATCCAAGGGCGCATACGACGCCGACTTGTACATCCGTGTTTCCTGCGGTATGGACAATCGTCCCCTCGATTTGGTTGCCGGACAATTGTACACAATCACCGTCAACGGCACGGCTTTGCCTGCTTCGCAAACGGCACTTAACGGCGAACTCGGCTGGGCAAATTACATCGAGTACCGCATCGGTCGTTTGGCTTTGGCAGAGGGCGACAACACAATCACAATTACATACAGCGGCATTTGTCCGCACAACTTCGACAATATCCGCATTGTCACGGGCGAAAACATGGTTACCAAACCCGTCGACTCCGTGCTTACCTCAATCGAAGTTACAACCGCGCCTACCAAACTTGCCTACGAAGAGGGCGAAAAGTTTGACCATACTGGCATGGTGGTTACGGCTCACTACGAGGACGCAACCCTTGACCGCACCGTAGGCGAGTACGTAATCGACAAAACCGACGCTCTTGCTACAACGGACACCGTCGTGACGATTTCTTGGACGGAAAAGGGTGTTACCAAGACTGCCACCGTACAAATCACGGTGACGGAAAAGGTGATTACTACCGACCTCACCAAGGACGGCGTGTTCGTAATCGAAGAAGATCACGCAACCGCAACCGGTGCCAATGTCAACGAGGAGGCCGGCACAACCAACGGTAAAGCGTTTGGTGGTTTCCAACCAGACGCAAAGGTGACCTTTACGGTTACCGCAAACGAAGCCACAAGCGGACAACTGTACTTCCGTTTGGCAACGGGCATGGACGCAATCGATCGTAGCGAAATGAAGCTTAACGACAACTACACGGTTGTTGTAAACGGTAAAACAATTACTTGCAAAACACTGCTTAACGGGGCATTGGGATGGAGTAACTACACTTACTACCTTGCAGGCGACATTGACATCCTTGCAGGCGAAAACGTAATCGAAATCAGCTATCTCGGCGCTTGCGCGTTCAACTTCGACTGCATTAAGTTTGAGCTCGGCTCCGAAGCCAACCAGGTAGACGTCAAGGGCGACGGCAAAGTGATTTTGGAAGAGGATCGTGCCGTTATCGCGGGCGGAAACGTCAACAACGAAGGCGGCACAACCAACGGCAAAGCAATCGGCGGTATGGCTCCCGGCGGAAGTGCGACTTTCACATGGAAATTCACCTCCAACGGAGCTTACTCGGCGAAATTGTATTTGCGCCTTGCAACCGGAATGGGCGACATCGACCGTAGTGCAATGACATTGTCAAGCAATTACAAAGTGACAATTAACGGCGTCGAATGTGTCAGTAACACCCTTTTAAACGGCGAAAACGGCTGGACAAACTATGTCGAGTATCTTGTAGGCGAAGTAAATCTTGTCGAGGGCGAAAACACCGTTGTCGTGGAATACCTCGGCTTGTGCAACTTCAACGTCGACAATATCCAAATTGTCGTAGGCGAGTAACGGGTGAACGATGAAAGTTTTTAAACACAAGATTTTGTTTTGTGTTTTGTCGGCTGTCATGGCGCTGCTTTTTGTGGGCGTCATGATCGGCGGACACTATGCAAATATTTACAGTAACGCCGTCAACGCGTATTTCCGTTTGTCGCAACACAAGGTGGTGCAGCAGGGGGATACGACGGGCAAAGACCTGACCTATTTCAAGTCGGACTTCGTCGACGAGGACGGCAACTACGACACCGAGGCGTTGTGGGAGTACAACATATCGCTCACTCAAAGCATTGCCGAGGAAGGCGCTGTACTGATGTGGAACAACGACGGCGCATTGCCGCTAGGAAAGGATTTGAACCTCAGTCTGTTTGGTTACCGCAGCGTCAATTACTACTACACGATGGGCGGTTCCGCCGAAGTAAAGGCGCAGGGATTGCCGACATTGCGTACGGCGTTGGAATCGGAAGACTACTCTGTCAACAAAAAGTTGTGGAATTTCTACCAAACGAACAGCTCGTCGGATCCTAGTCAGGACAGATGTAAATGGATAAACGAAATTGCCTGGAACCGCGTCAACAGCGCGTGTTCGTCATCGTTTGCCGAGTACGGCGACGCGGCGATAATGGTGCTGGGACGTGCCGGGCAGGAACACATCGATCTTGCAACAAGCGGTAGCGACGGTATCGACGGCTCTTATCTCGACCTGAGTCAAGCTGAACTCGACACAATCAAGGCGCTTGTCAAACTCAAACAGGACGGAGTGTTTGCCAAGGTGATACTGCTCATCAATTCCGACCATGCGCTCAGCTTCAAGCGGCTTGCCGAATTTACTTCAACCATCGACGCATGCTTGTGGGTAGGTTCGGGCGGACGCAGCGCATGCCCTGCAGTGGTCAATCTGCTGTGTGGCAAGGCAAACCCAAGTGGCAGACTTGTAGACACGTGGTTGTACGACAACTTTTCGGCGCCGTCTACCAAAAACTTCGGCGACTATGCCTACACCAACGCGCGTGACTACGATCTGGACTTTGGCAACAACAATGACAAATACATTGTCTATCAGGAAGGACTGTATGTAGGCTATCGCTACACCGAAACTCGCTACGAAGACTCCGTGCTGAAGCGCGGCAACGCCAATGGCAGTGCAGGCGCGGTGGAGTCGGACGACGGCTGGGACTACAATCAGGAGATTGCCTATCCCTTCGGTTACGGTACAAGTTACACGACGTTTAGTTACACCGATTTTACGGCTAACAAAAAACTGTTCAGCGACGAGTACGAATTGTCCGTCACCGTTACCAATACGGGCAGTCGCGACGGCAAAGCCGTAGTGCAATTTTATGTGCAACGCCCATATACGGACTACGACAAGGCAAATGGTCTGGAAAAACCTGCCGTAGAGCTTGTCGGTTTCGGCAAGACCGAGTTGCTTGGCGGCGGACAAAAACAGCGCGTAACCGTCACTGTGACGGAAGAGTGCTTCAAAACCTACGACTACGCCAACAAAGGCACGTACATTCTCGAAAAGGGCGACTACTACTTTGCTTGCGGCAACAACGCGCATGACGCGGTAAACAACGTGCTTGCGGCAAAGGGTTACGGCGCCGACGACGGTATGACCGACGTGTTCGGCAACCCGACTGACGGCAACGCAAAGTTTGCGCACAAGATAACTGTTGCTTCCGACGACTACAACAAGTACGCTACCGAAGCTAACGGCACGGCTGTACGCAACCTGTTTGACGACGTCAACATCAACCGTCGCGCAGACAAAGGCACAAACAGCGTAACTTACCTGTCGCGTAACGATTGGCAGGGTACCTATCCGCAAAAAGTGGTGTTGAGCCTTACCGACGAAATGGCGGCCAGTACCAAGCAAAACAAAACTTTCGAAGAAGATCCCGAGTACGACGGCATTACCTATACCTACGAAAAGGACAACGGCATGTCGCTGGTTATGTTCCGCGAGTACGACTACGACAACGAGTATTGGGATCAACTGCTTGACCAGATGAGCCTTGCCGAACAAACTAATCTGTGTATTCGCGGTTTGCTGTCGACAATTGCGGTACCGTCCGTCGGTTTGCCCGGCACCAAGGACTGCGACGGACCCCTGGGACTGACTCAATACTTTGCTCCGGGCGCAATTTCGGGAGGCATGGGCTATCCGAGTGAAGTGCTTATGGGTTCGACATTCAGTACCGATTTGCTGTATCTTGCAGGCAAGTCCTATGGCGAAAATATGTTGCAGAACGGCTACACGATACTGTACGGACCGGGCGTCAACATTCATCGCAGCGCCTTCTCTGCGCGTAACGGCGAGTACTACAGCGAGGACGGGTTGCTTAACGGCAAGATGGCTGCGGCAATCATTACGGGTGCTCAGGAAAAGGGCAGCGTGCTGACACTGAAGCACTTTGCTCTGAACGATCAGGACTTCAACCGTAACAACTGCAACGTGTGGGCAGACGAACAAACCATGCGCGAGCTGTACTTGCGCCCCTTTGAAATAGGCGTTAAGGAAGGCAAAATAATGGCTGTCATGAGTAGTTACAACCGTATCGGTACAACCTGGACGGGTGCGCACACGGGATTGCTCACCGACCTGTTGCGCAACGAATGGGGCTTTGTCGGGTTTGTTATTTCCGACGCATGGCCCAACTACAACGCGTACAGTTACATCGACGCTATTATGGCAGGCAACGACCTGGAGTTTACAGGCGGCACGTTGGACAAACTGCAACCGTACTTCGGTAGCGGCACCGTGACCACCAAAATCAGAGAGTCGGCAAAACGTATCATGTACGTTATCAGCAAAACCAACGCAATGAACGGACTTGACAGCAACAGTAAGATAGTCGCTGTCACCAACTGGTGGCAGTACCTGATTGTCGGGTTGCAAGTCGGCTTCGGCATATTGACTGTGGCAAGCGTAACAATGGCTGTGCTTTGTTTCGTTTTCGGCGCAAAAGCCAGGCGCAAAGCGGCAGAAATAATGGTGGCGTAGCAGCGTCACAAGTGATTTATTTAAGGAGTTTGTAATGAAAAAACAACAACGTATCGCAATTTTGATGACAATTCTTGCGCTGGTACTGGCAATGACATTTGTGCTGGGCGCATGTAACGGCACGGGTGACGAACCGTGCACCAACCACGTAGACAAAAACAATGACGGCAAATGCGACAACTGTGGCAAAGCTATGAATAGCGGCGACACAAACAAGCCCGCGGCAAAACCCGAGTACAAACTCGAAGGCAGCGGCTACACGCTTGTAAGTGCAGGCGACAACAAAGCAACTTCATTTGAAATTCCCTCTACATACGAAGGCAAACCCGTCACCACCATCGGTGAAGAAGCGTTCAAGGGCTTCTCCCGTCTGACAAGCGTAGTGGTACCCGACAGCGTAACAACCATCGGTGCCAAGGCGTTTAGCGGTTGCGGCAGACTTAAAAACCTGTCTTTGCCTTTCATCGGCAAGTCTGCCGACGCCACAGGCGAAAAAGCATTGCTTGGTTATATTTTCGGTTCCGCTTCCTACACGGGTGGCAGCAGCGTTGATCAAAAGTACTCCGAAGCGGCAGAAGACGTGTCCACGTTCTACATTCCTACCGCTCTGACCAACCTGACAATCACTGGCAAAGCTATTCCCGATTACGCGCTGTACAATTGCTCCATGATTACCACTCTTGAAATCGGCAAAGACGTTGCTACCGTCGGCGCACATGCCCTTGACGGCAACAAAATCACCGCACTTTTTGTCGACAGTCCTGCTTTTGTGGCAATGCTTACCGCAGAAAAGCTGCCTGACCTTGGCATGACCACACTGCCCACGCTGTACATACTGTCCACAATCACAACTTACACCGATTACATCACGGCAACATTCCCCAACCACAGTGCCTTTGACAAAAACGGCACAAGCTATCAGCGTTTTGCTCAATCGGGCGAAATTCGTCTCGAAGCCGAACTTGCAAAGCTTACCGATGGTCTTGCCATCGACGCAGGCTACGGCGACATTACTCCCGAGATCAGCGGCGGCTACTGCGTAGGCGGTTTCGACGGCTTTAAAGAAGGCGCAAAGATGACGTTCGAGTTTAACAGCGACATCGGGGCAAAGGCGACAATGTACTTTATGCTTAATCCTCGCGGTTGCGAAGACTACTGCAGCGACACTTACACAATTACGCTTAACGGCGAAGAAGTTTACTCTTCCAAACAGTTTACGCTTGATGGCGGCGTCGGCAGTTGGTTCTGGTACCACTTCCAAAAGTACGAAATTGCCGAAATTGAATTGCAGGAAGGTCTCAATACTCTTGTGATCGAGTTCCACGGCAACTACGGTGCCCCCGGTACCGAGCGTGAAAACGTCGTAGACAACGGCCACAACTTCGACTACGTGTCATTCGACACAACCGCCAACGTCAGTTGGGCGAAGTAGTCTTTTAACACAGCCCCACCATCGAAGTCGGGCGACAGGCGTTGTAAAAGCGTTTGGCGATTGATTTCTCAATACGTATGCGTTTTTTGCTTACATTTTTGCCTGTCGGGCAATGCGATATTCGGACTTTTTGTCGGGTATTGCATTGCCTTGCCCGACATTTTTTACACCCGGTGCATGTTTGCGTCCGATATACACGGTTTGTCGGTATCGGACAACGGCGTTTTGATTGAATTTGTGCGAAACGACCTTCATGCACGGTCAATGGTTTTTTACGGAGAATTAAATGAAAACGAAAGGAAAAATAACTTTGTGGAGCATACTTTCGGGCGTGATGCTGGTGCTTGCGATAGCTTGCATAGTAGGCACGTTTGTTGCCGAAAGGTATGTATCGATCATCAACTCTTTCTTCAATCTGGACAACTACAAGATTGTCGGCAAAAGCGATCCCGACACCGACACGCAGTACTTCAAATCGGCGTTTCTGGACGAAAACGGCGAGCTTGACGAAGTTGCCTGCGACGAATTCGTAACCAATGTTTCTCGTCGCACTGCGGAAGAAGGCGCGGTGCTACTGTGGAACCACGACAACGCATTGCCTATCGAGGCGGAAAGTACCGTCAGTTTGTTCGGTAAGTCATGCGTTGCGGCAAACTACTGCGTGGACGGTAGCGGCTTTGTCAAGGTCAAGGATATGCAGGATCTCAAATCGGCTTTTGCCGACGCGGGTTTTTCTGTCAACAAGCAACTGTATGCCAAGTATGAGGCGCAAAACCCCAAAATGGCGTGGTGTACCGCCGTTGCCGAATGCAGTTGGAGTTCTGTGTTTACGTCGGAAAACAACCTGTCCGACTACGGTGACAACGCCGTGTTTATTCTTGCTCGTCGCGGTTGCGAAAACACCGACCTTAGCTACACAGGCAGCGAAGGCATCGACGGCAACATTCTTAACCTCAACCCCACCGAAGTGGAGATACTCAACAAACTTGTCGCACTCAAAAACAAGGGTGTTGTAAAAAAGCTTATTGTGCTTATCAGCTCGTCTCACACACTGCAATTCAGCGAACTTGCCAAATACGAAAGCAACATCGACGCTTGTATGTGGATCGGTATGGGCGGTAAAATGCTCAACTCGGCAATGGTCAACTTGCTCAGCGGCAAGGTGAACCCCAGCGGACGTCTTGCCAACGTGTATGTTTACGACAACTTTTCTAACCCGTCAATGGCAAATATGGGTAGCAACTACTACACAAACGCCGCCACTGATTACAGCGATTTGTACAACATGGACAAAAACGCCGCACATCAAAAAAAGACAACCTATCTTGTCTATCAGGAAGGTATTTACGTCGGCTATCGCTACTACGAAACTCGTTACGAAGACAGCGTGTTGCAACAAGGCAACGCTACAAGCAGTAAGGGCGCACGTGCCTCGCTCGAAGGCTGGGAGTACACGGATGAAGTCAAGTATCCTTTCGGTTACGGTATCGGTTACACAACGTTTGCTTACTCCGACTTCAAAGTGACGCGTGCGGGCGACAACTACAACGTTAGCGTTACCGTCACCAATACTGGCGATGTCGCAGGGCGCGAAGTAGTGCAGGTGTATCTGCAAAAACCCTACACCGACTATGACAAGGCGAACGGCGTGGAAAAAGCGTCCATAGAGCTTGTCGGCTTTGCCAAGACTGCCACGATCGGCGCGGGCGACAGCGAGAAGGTGACAATCGAAATCGCTGCCGAAAGCTTCAAAACCTACGATGCCAACAAGGCAAAGACCTACATTCTTGAAAAGGGCGACTACCGCATTGCCGTGGGCTTCAACAGTCACGACGCACTAAACAATATCCTTGCCGACAAGGGCAAGACGACTGCCGACGGCATGGACTACAACGGCGATAAAAATTTTGTGCACACAGTCAAAATTGTCGCCGATGACTTTACCAAGTATTCCAAAACGGAGTACGGTACGGTCACCAATGCGTTTGAACAGTCCGACTGCAACAAATATGTTGGCAATACCAACAACAAAACGGTGTATTTGTCGCGTAACGATTGGGCGGAGACCTATCCGCAAGGCGTAACTGACTTTACCATGAACGACACGATGTATGCCGAATTGCAATGGAATCGTCCCTACGAAGAGGATCCCGACGCGACCATGCCTTTGTACGAGCAGGACAACAACATGAAGCTTGTAGAAATGCGCGGACTTAGCTACGACAACGAGTTCTGGGACAAAATTCTCGACCAGATGAGCTTTGAAGATCAGGCTCGTCTTGTGGCAGTTGCCAGCGGTTCCACGCAACCCGTGCAGTCGGTCGGTGTGCCGGGTACGATGGATATCGACGGACCGCAAGGCATGACCAAATTCTATACCGGCACAAGCTACGCGCACGACATGTGTTACCCCTGCGAAGCACTTATGGCAAGCACGTTCGATGTGGAACTCATCGAGCAAATCGGAGAGTGTTTTGGCGAGGACCTGCTTATGGCAGGATACCAGGTAATGTACGGACCGGGCGCAAACATTCAGCGTAGCC
Source organism: uncultured Clostridia bacterium (assembly GCA_934281515.1). GTDB lineage: Bacteria > Bacillota > Clostridia > Christensenellales > CAG-314 > Fimimonas. The sequence continues at coordinate 13,472 of CAKQXG010000026.1, forward strand.
CTTACAGCGGACGTAACGGCGAGTACTACAGCGAGGACCCGTATCTTACGGCGGTGATGTTGGCTGTCGAAAGTCGCGGTATGTTGAGTCGCGGTATCATCCCCTTGTTTAAGCACTTTGCTCTGAACGACCAGGAAGTCAACCGTCACTGCGTCAATGTGTGGGCAAATGAACAAAGTATACGCGAAATCTACCTTGCTTGTTTTGAAAAGGCAATTGTAGAAGAAAAGTGCCCCGGCGTAATGGCAAGTTTCAACAGCATAGGCACACAGTGGGCAAGTGCACACAAAGGTCTGCTTACGCAAGTACTCCGCGGCGAGTGGGGGTTCCAAGGCTACGTCAGCACTGACGGTGCCGACGAAGTGTGGATGAGCTACGTCGACGGACTGCTTGCAGGCAACAATTTGTGGATGCACAGCGGTGACTACAAGTCGTTTAGCAAGTACAAGGATTCTCCTACATTCTGTCAGGCGCTGCGCGAGTCGTGTCACGGCATTATGTACGCCCTTGCCAACAGCAGTGCGGTCAACGGACTGACGAGCGACATGGAGATTGTTCCCGTTACCAACTGGTGGCAACATGCTATTGTCGCGCTTGACGTCACATTCTCTATTGCAACGCTTGCTTGTGCGGCGATGCTTGTGTTGACTATCGTCAAGGCGAAGAAGTCTACCGCAACCGTAGTTGCAGAATAAAAAAAGAATTTGTCGGCAAAAATTACATACGTATTATGATTTTAGTTACATTTTTAATGTGTCTGAAAGCAACAAACGATAAAGATTTTTGGCGGACAAACTTGCAAAAACATTTTGTATTTACTTGACAAGTAAACAAGTATGTAGTAAATTATTTGACATAAAAGGTAAACGTTTTCGTTTGCCTTTTTTGTTTTGTGGATACGGTTATTGTCGACAGCTCGATTGCACATATAAAAGTGAAGTGTAATTCGGCAGAACGCACAAAGTATAGGGGGCATATGAGTAGCGAAACTAAACAAGGATTTTGGACAAAACTAAAAAGTTTCTTTCGACCAATCGATCTGACGGAAGGCACGTGTTGGAAGGTGATACTTAAGTTCACATTGCCGATACTTGTGTGCAATCTGCTCAACATGCTGTACACCTTTTCCGACGCGGCAATCTGTGGTCAGACGTTGTCCGCCGACGATGTCGCAGGCGTCAACGATACGTCTAGCATTGTGTTTATTTTTATGCAATTCGCATTCGGTTGCACCTCGGGTTTCAGCGTGATACTGTCCAACAAAATCGGCGCGCACGACGAGCGTGGCATACGTCGTTCCTTTGCGGCACAGTTGTGGCTTGTCGGTGCAATTACGGTGTTTCTTACGGTGTTGTCGCTTGTCACATTGCCGTATATGTTAGCGTGGGTCAACCTTACTCCGACCAATGCCGAAGTATACAACGCCGCCTACACCTACTGCTTTGTAATTTTTGTCGGGATGTTTGCGCAGTTTCTGTACAATCTGCTAATTTCCGTCCTGCGAGCCATCGGCGACAGCTTTACGCCATTGCTGTTTTTGTTTATCAGCACAGTGCTCAACATCGTGCTTGACATCGTGTTTATCGCCGTGTTTCATTGGGGTGTTGCCGGCGCTGCATGGGCAACGGTTTTGACGCAATTTTTGTGTGCGGTTGCGTGTTTTGTGTACATCGGCAAGCGTTACAACTACATTTTGCCACGTAAGGAAGACTACCGCGTAAGCCGCAATGAAATGTGGCAACATATCGTTCAGGGCGTGCCGCTAGGGTTGCAATTCAGCGTACTCAGTATCGGTCTTATCGTCATGATGAGCGAAACCGTGCGTTTCGATCTGATGCCCGACGGACTTATGGTTGCAGGCAATCCTGCGCAAAACGGCGTCGGTGCGGCGCACAAGTTGTCCAATCTTGTAGGCTGTCCGTTGGCTGCGTTGGGCGTAACTATGGTAAGTTTCAATGCGCAAAACGTGGGCGCAGGCAAACAGGAGCGTGTACGTCGCGGCACGTTGGAAGCCGTTCTGATGGGATTGATTACCGCTGTATTGGTGGTGGGCGTGGGTATGCTGTTTACGATCGGCGGCTTTTACCAACGAGTATTTTTAAGTGCTGACAAAATCACCGAACAATCGCTGTACTTTGGCAACACTTACTTGTATGTAACTTACATATTTGTGCCGTTGCTTGCGCTTGTGTACGTGTTGCGCAACTCGGTGCAAGGTACGGGACGTTCGATATGGACGCTTGTCGGCGGCGTCGGAGAACTTGTGGCGCGCATTGCCGTGTGTATGTTTCTGCCGTCGCTGTTTAATGGCGGACCGACCAACGCTAATGCAAACGCCATGTCCTACATTGCCTTGTGTATGGGTGACCCTGCGGCGTGGCTCTTTTCGGTGTCGGTGCTGCTGTACCCTACGGTGAAGTACATCGTCAAAGCAAAGGGATAACAAGGGCGAGCTGTCGGAGTTCACACCGCGGTGCGACAAACCGTCGGCAGGTACAAAATCTACACGGGAGCGGACAAAATATGTCCGCTCATTTTCTTGTTCGGCAAGACAATCCTGCGCGGTCGGTGTCGCAAAGCGTTGTTTACAGCGTTTCTTTTGTGCAAACGGTAGTTTTGTAAAAAAATAGGGGTTGACAAACGCTTGTAACCATTGTACAATGTGAACGGTTGTAAAATTCTATACGCCAAGGAGAAAAGAAATGGAGAAAAAAAGCAACGTCGCAAAAATCGTTAATATTGTCCTGTTGATTGTCGGCATTGTAATGATGGTCGTGGGTGGTATACTGATTGGCTTTGCCGTCAAACAGGCAAACGGAGCTACGGTGTATCCGTCCATAACCGGCATTACCCAACAAGAAAGTGCGGAGGACAATCCGCTGTATTGGACGGGTTTCACGCTGATTGTAGTGGGCTTTCTGCTTGCTGTTTGTTCCGTTGCAGGCTACTTTGCCGCAAGAAAGAAAGCAAAGTTTAATGCTGCTCTTAACGACGCATTGCAACACATGGGCAACAATCCTGTCCGCATGAGCGGTATTGTTACCAACAAGAAGGAGAAGGGCAAGGCTGCAACTAAAACAGTGCTGTCGATATTGGGCGGTTTGATAAGTTCGCTGTTTTTGGGAGTTGGCGTGTACAGTGTGTACGGCTCGGAAAAACGTATGGAGTTTGTCCTTTCCGACGACGGCTTGTTCCTCATCGACCCTACGCAACCGTTTTCCACAAACAGTGTTGCGCTTATCGCAGTCGGCAAGTTTAACGATTGCACGGTGGAAGTAAACAAAAACAAAATCGTGTACACCGACAACGTAAACGGAGACGTATTCAAGATGGCTCCCGACGACAAAAACATGCTGGAGGAGTTGGCTCTTCGCTTGCGGGAGATTGCTTCCAAACCCGAACGGACTGCCGAAGATTTGGGCGATCCGTTTGCCGAGTAGCAGTTTGTCGACGGGCAGATACCTTTCAAAAAGTTTATCAACATTTTTATTGGGCGCGTTGCGCCCATTTTTTGTCTGAATATATTGTATTTAAACATTTCCTAAAAAAATCTGCCCAACCTACCCACATTCACTTGACAGGGGGGGGGGGCAAAGCGATAGAATTAAAGTGACAATGGACGATTGTGCCTGTTTTAAAAACAACGTTTCAACGTTTCGTTGTCAAATACATCAAAACGTTTGCCAAGGACAAAGCTATGCTTATTGTGTTGCTGTATTTCATTGCCAATATCATGTTGTCAATGTGCACCGAGCGCACTCGCAAGATTGCGGCGGTCATCGGGCATACGGTTTTGTTTGCGTTTACGTTTTGTTTGTTGTTGTTTTGTACCGACATACCCGTATTCAAAAACCTGTTTTTGACTATGTTTGACGAAAAGCACTACAACAACCTTATGGTGCGGCTTGGAGTTGCGGACGTGTCCGTAATGGTGCCGTTTGCCATAGTGGAATTGATTGTGGTGTTGCAGATGATTGTGTCTGCCTTGGTTTTTGCCGCACGCGTGGTGATGGACTTGTTTCAACGCGCATGCAAAAAATACGAGTTTCTGTTCGACAAAGACGACTGCGCCGACGAGTGCAGCACTTTGCCGTACACAAACAGAAAACTATACTACGAGTACTCCGTTTTGCGGTGTTAGGATTGTATTCGTCAAAAGACCATTTATACAATTTTACATCGAAAATAGGAGATATTTTATATGAAAAATAATAGTAAACG
>CAKQXG010000027.1 GCA_934281515.1 uncultured Clostridia bacterium
GTATAAAATATCGTGCAAAATTTGCAATAATCAACCTATAGAGCGATATTTTCTACTTATTCCTTGACTGTTCCGCCATTTCCCGATAGTTCGTTTGCCGAAAAAACAAATTTCTTCTCGGAGGAAAAACAATGGACAACGGAGTTATCTACGCCAGATTCAGTTCTCAAAGTCAAAACGAGCAAAGTATCGAGGCTCAAGTCCGTATCTGTAAGGAATTTGCCGAAGGCAAAGATATCAATATAGTGAATATTTATTCGGATAAGGCTCGCACGGGAACGAACGATGCCAGACCTGCTTTTCAGCGTATGATTGCCGATGCTAAAAGCGGAGCGTTTCAGTATATCGTTGTATATATGTTTGACCGCTTTGCGAGAAACCGTCGCGACAGCATTATGTACAAAGAAATGCTGAAAGAAGAAGGCATAAAAGTTTTGTCTGCGCTTGAACCGATTGCGGAAGACGAAGGCGGCGAATTCTACGAAATGTTTCTGGAATGGAATGCTGAGAAATACAGTAAACGACTTTCCAAACGTGTTCGCGACGGACTAGATATAAGCGCGGCAAACGGCTCATATTGTGGCGGAACGCTTATCTACGGATATAAACTCGAAAACGAACCGATCCCCGGCAAACCGAATAAGTTTTACAAGAAAGTCGTAATAAATGAAGAAGAGTCTGAACTCGTAAGGCTTGCCTTTAACTATTACAATAAGGGTTACACTAAAAAACAAATAGCCGATATGCTCAATGAACAGGGCTATCGTGTTAAAGGTAAACTGCTGAAAGGTAAATCTTTCGATAAATGGCTAACAAATCAAAAATATACAGGCACGTTTACTTTCGGCGGCAGAGAGTGCAGCAATATGTATCCGCCGATTATTGACAAAGAAACGTTCGATGCCGTGCAGGAAAGACTTGCCAAAAACAGGTATACTTTGGGCGGTAAAGAAACTGCAAGAGTGCCTTATCTGCTTACGGGAAAATTATTCTGCGGTCATTGCGGAACCGAAATGGTAGCCGACGGCGGAACAAGTAAGACGGGCGAACAACATCACTACTATATTTGTAAAAAACGCCGCAGTGGTAAATGCGATAAAAAGCGTGAAAACAAGGATAATCTTGAATTATACGTTACCGCTTGCGTGAAAGAATTTTTAAGTAACCCCGAAAATGCGGAAACAGCCGTGAACGACGTTCTTGCCTATTACGATAAACGAACCGACGAACAAAATCTAAAAAGCATTACGGCGAAAATAGCAAAAATACGTCAGGAAGTATCCGAACTTACCGACGCATTCGTAAAAGCGAAAAGCGCATTGTTGCAAAACTCTATCGAAACGAAAATGGCAGAATACGAAGTTTTGCTTAACGACCTTGAAACACAAAAAGCGCAACTCGAATTAGAGCGCGGTTATAAACTGACAAAGAAAGACTTGCTTGTGTTTATTGAAGAATTGCTCAAAGGCGACGTAAACGACAAAGATTACCAAAAGCAAATAATAGATCACCTTGTAAGCCAAGTTTTTGTCAGTGACGACAATACCGTCGTTTATTTCAATATTCGCGGCGGAAAAGATATTGAAAAATTGACCATTGACGATACGAAAGAAGTAGTGAAAAAAGTTCAAACGCAATCACCACTTGCCCGCCACGGACACAATATATTGTGGTTTTGAGATTTCTCAAACACAACATATTGCGTCTTTTTTCTTTCGCAACTCATTTTTTGACCCATTTTTGGGTCAAAATTGGGTCAAAATGTGTCGATAAACGCCTTGTGCGCTTTGCAAAAAAGGGACTGCCGAACAAAATCGGCAGTCCCTTGTGTATGTATTTTAGCTTTTTTTCGGTTTTTTACCATTGACTATGCGTGGCTTCGCGAGTGTGTGTGCCTTTGGATGATTTTGCAAATTGTTGGGCATGGGCGGCAAAGTCGGCTTCGTGCGCGGCAGTTTGCTGGCTTAGATATTGCATTCTGATTGAAACTTCAGTAATAAAGTCGCTGTTTGTCGGCGGATATTTGGGATCGCAAATGTTGCAACCCAGCTCTTCGTTGATTTTCTGTAAAGTTTTGTTTCTGTGGCAGTCGGCAATAGTGTTGCGTATTGCACGCTCCACGTTGCTTGGTTTGGTCCCGTGATACTTGGCAATAGCCGCATAAAGGTCCATCACCTTTACATATTGCTTTTGGCAAAGCAATTTGATCATCAAAGCTTCTTCCAGGTAGTGCGTACCTACAAGCTTGCTACGAAAGTTGAGCTTCAACAACAGTCCTTTTACACTGCGTCTTACCGCTGCGCAGTCTAACGATGCATGATCGGCGGTTGTCTGATTTGTATCCATAATTCTCACCTTCTAGTTTATATTTGCCGTCTGTATATCTCGACTTTGTAATTTGCTTTTCAGCTTTTTTTCAGCCAGGCGGTAATTGACAACTATTTTAGCACAATGTTTCTAACATTGCAATACATTTTTAAAAATAATTGACGATTTTCTTAAAATAATGTTAATTATCTGCAAATTACAGCGTTTTTGAGTAGTAAACGAAACAAAATGCGCCACAAAAGTGCTGCTATTTACAATAAAAACAAGCCGTTGTCGAAAATTGTCGAATTTTTTCCACTCTCTTCGTTGTCACTCGGCGTGCGTCGTTCGGCAAACAAAGCGGAGTGAGGGTTACTCTTTATATAAAAGGAGTAGTGCGTGCATATTATCTGATAAAAGTCACTTCTGTCAATCAACTATATCTACAACAAAAGGCTTGCTACATGCCAGACAATCGTTGCCGTCCACATAAAAGCATTGTAAGTAGTGCCTTCCCGTATAGGTAGAGTGTTCTATGCGCATGTCAAGTTGCGTGTTGCTGCACTCAAAGTCATCTCCGCGAAGTCTGCCGACTGCTCTTGCTTCTTCTCCCGTGTTGGTAATCTGCCAATAATACTTTCCGTCCGTCATGATCGGGTTTATGGGGATAAAGTTGAGTTGCGCACCTTTGGGTATCCTTTCGCCGCTTTTAAACGAGCGATAGGTTTTGCCGCCGTCAGTGCTTATTTCGCCTTTAATCATTATGCGAAATCCTTTCGGCATGCTCCACGGGGCTTTCTTGTGATGCGGAAATTCGTCGGGCGTGGTCGGCATTTGCATTGACGTTTCCGGCGACAACGTCGCTATGGTTGCGGCAGGGTTTTGCAGCGGAGAACCATGCTTTGCCTTTCTGTTTAGTAGTTTGCTTGGCAAATTTTCCATTTGTGGCTCCTATTATTACCGTGCACCGGTATGCTCTCCTTGTCGTTTTTTGTCGGTTGTAATCGCTTTTTTAACGCGCTTTCTGTACATAAGACAGTGCAACTACCGCAAGATGTGACAAAAAAAGTCAATTGTTACGTAATCTTGTAATCACACACGGCAAAAACTATTTACACACCGAAAAAAAAGGACTATAATACAAATAGTCGCACTCGATGCGAAATGTCCTGGATACAAATCTGCGCAAAAAATTTTCGCCAAAGTCACAAAACAAAACATTGAAAATGTCTTAATTAAGAAAAATCTGTAAGGAGGACTTTTTCAATGCACAGTATTAAGCTGAAGATTACCACACTTCTTTTAATTGTGCTTGTCGTTAGTTGTTTTGCAACGCTTGGCGTAACGGCATTTGCACAAGACCTTTCCCCGGACGACCCGTGCGACGAGTTGTTTGTAGATTCCGTTTTGCAACTTACCGATTCTACGGATAGCTACTACCAACTCAGCGCACAGAAGTACGAACTCTACGACATGGAGTTGGTAAGATTCGGTTGGGTTTACGATTTTACATACAACGGAGTACGCGGCTACGCGATAGTCGCCAACGCTTTTGACGGACTTGACGTAATGGAATTGTCGCTCGACAGCGAATTTCCGTTTGACGCTACCTTTGACGGCAAACTTGTATATGCAAACTTTATGAATTTCTTGCAGTACAAGGATGGTACATACTATGTGGCAAAAAGCGACAAGCAATTGTCCGATGACGAAGTAGAAGCAATCAAGGCGTCGAGCTACTATTCCGGTGGTGCTGTGTTTACATATTCGTCGGAATATGTTTATTATTCCGGAAAAAGTCAAAATCTAAAAAGATTGGCAGCACTTCATCCTGCAATATACAGTGCTACAGGTGTAATAAATGCATGTTCGGCTTTTGCCGGTGCTAGTATCGTCCAATACTGGGATAAGGATTACGAAAATTTGCTCCCCGACTATACTGCATATATGATGGTTAGTACTGCTATTGCTTATAAGTCATCCGATTCTACACTAAATAGTCTTGTACAACAGCTGGTGGTAGACATGGGCACAAATGTGGAGCAGGCAGGCACAACTGTAAGCGGATTCAAATCCGGTATTAAGACATATTGTCAAAGGCAGGGATACAGCGTATCCTATACGTCTTGTATGACGCTTGGAAATTTCAACTACACCAAGACAAAGGCACAGTTGGACCAAAACTATCCAGTCGCGCTGTTTATGCAAGACTACACCGTTACCGACATAATTAATGAAAATGATTTTGATTTTTTGGACGACATGCATAGTAACGGCACCCACACAATGGCTGCATTTGGATACAGAGAAATAACTTACACCATGACGGACGGCGGAACTAGATCTGACAACTACTTGCTGGTCTCTTCGGGTTTTGACAATCGTCCGCGCGCGCATGTAAATATCAAACAGGCAGATAATATAAACGACGCTTTTTCCGTCGTGGTTTCATAAGGAGTTGTTTTAAATGCGTAAGGAAAACTTGTTTGAACAAGAAGTAAAGGCAGATTTGCAGGATTACGAAAACTATTCTTTTCGTGACAAATTTGTAGAAGAGGCAAAGAAAACGCCTGCTACTAGCAAATCTCACAAAAAGACATGGTTCTTTTGGGGGCTGGCAAGCCTTGTTTTGGTGATAGTGGCAACATCTGTTCTGCTTTTTGTCCCGAAAGAGGATAACCAGGTCGGATATCTTGATGACAATATAGGAAGAAATACAGTCGACATAGCAAAAGTAAACGGCTACTTTTCTAAACACAAGTTTTCGGAAAGCATAAATTGGTCTGTCGACGAAGCTTTTGATAATATCAGCAATGATGTGCTTTTTTATGAGTTGACATATTCTAATACAGAAACAGCACAGAATTTGTCGTTGTTTGTTATAGTAAATCCAAAGTACACATACAAAAATGCTGAAAGTACTTTAAGGCATTCTTTAGCATCGAATGGCTTGACTTGGAAATACAACGTTGCTTCCGATGGAGAAGAGTTGGTTACCTTTAATATAAAAGGCGAAACCACCTGTGAAAATATCAAGATATACTTCAAGTACACCGAGTTGTCGCTTTCAACGGAAAGTAGCATCAACGATCTTTTGAAACAAGTACTTGTAGCGGCATAGTCTGACCACGATAGTGCACTTTTTTACGTGTCGGTCTGCCGCCAATCGCCTTGGCTCACAAGGCAAGGATGAGGGAATTAAATAGTTTACAAAAGGTTAAACATCACCCCGATGTTTAACCTTTTTTGTTTGTTTGTAGTATTGCATGATTTTTTATGTTTTAAATTTTTCTGTCACATTTATATATTTTACTATTGTCTTAATGTACAATGGGTGATATTGTGTCTGTCAGCTGACAGATAGCACGACTGCAAAAATAAAATTGACCATTTATAACTAAACAAAATACGTGGCTGTATCTTGTTTTGAAAAAATAAATCAGGTATTGACTTCTCGCAAAACGCGTGTTACAATTAGTCTATAAACAAAAAACTCTTTCCCGTCGGAAAGAGCAGTTGTATCGCCAATGCGATAAGTGATTACAACAGGTTGTTATTTGAACTTGCCTTGTTGTTTTGTAATACTCTTAAACTATGCGGTATATGGCTGTTAATGGGTTAGAGTTTGAGAGCCTTGTTGTAAATGATGGAAAATGAAAAAGGAAGTGTGATTCTTGTCAATCACTCTTCCTTTTTTGTTTATTTTATTACTTTGCGCACTATCTTTACAAGTTGACGTTGGCAAGCGGAAAGAAGTTGCACGTACAGCGGTGGGACGGCTTGGGCAGCAACTAGCAACACAACAAAAAACTGCGCGTGCACCAGGTTGTCAAATACAGTTGGCGTTACAAGGTGTGCTACTAAAAGAGTCACTGCTATGCCAATTTCCAGCAGCAAGTAGTATATTGCCCAACGCACTGATCGCGGTAGGCGCGGTTTGCTTGCCCTTACAGTCGTTGTGGCGCTGTTTGCATCTTGCGTTTTGTTGTTTTGTTCGGCGGTTTGTTTTGTGCCGTCGTTTATCGTCGGTTTATCGCAGTTGACGTCGCCTGTGCTTGATTCCGTCGGCGGTTCTGTTTCAAACGGGTCGGTCGGTAGCGGTTCCGCCGTAACGCTGTTTTGTACGATGCGTGTGCTTTCTCCGTACACTTTTACAATTGCCGTCGGCATAAAAATTGCAATAATCGGTACGGTGTACAACACGTTGGCAAGTCCCGACAACACGCCGACAATCGCCGCCGCAAGGTATGTAAGCAGTGCGTAGACAATGTTTTTGGGGTTGATGACAAGCGGCATCGTCACTGCAAGCGACGCTACAACCGCCAGTATCAGTACAACCCACCTTATGCCGGGCAAGGCGCAACACGCCAGGCAAGCCGCCGCAACCGCTGCGGATATTCCGCATACGGCTATGGTTTTTGCTTTGTTGTTCATCTCAGCAACCCGGTCCTGCCATACAGCTTGCACAGTTGCAGCACGCATTGCACAGCAAGCAGTCGCCGCATGCGCTGCCTGTACATGTGCCGTTGCCTGCGCCGTAGTTGCCTAGTCCGTCGTCCGTTGGGCGCGACGACGTCCGCATCTGGTCGGGGCTGATAGTGTTGCTTGCCAAAATTTTGGTCAGTTTGTCAAGGCTCTGTTTGTAGCGTTGATTGTCAGGCTCCATCTGGCAAGCCATTTCCAACTGCTTCTTGGACTCCAAAAACCAATTCCGTTTGTAAAAAAGTATGGATTGCAGGTAGTGCCACTCGGCGTTGCGGTTTACGCGGTTGTCCAACTTTGTCTGCGCTTCGTCGAGTTTGTTGTCGGCAATAAGCTGCTGTATTTCGGTGTAGTCGTTTGACTCTGCGGTGCTGTCGCTCGTCGTTCCCTGCGAGTATGTCGATGTGCTGCGTTCGTTTATCGCTTCCAGCACGTCGCGATAAGCAACTTCCAATTCCTGCAATTTTTCGGCGGCGCGTTCGCCCTCTTCACCGGGCAAAAAGCGGTCTTTCAGGTATTGTTGGCGCAGTGTGTTGTAGCGCTCGGCTGCCTCTTCCTTGGTGGCGGAAGACGTAAGTCCTAGTATTTCGTATGCGTTGTAATTCATAATGTCGCTCCGTTTTGATTTGTCACGCCTTGTCGGCGATTTTATGTTTTGCCAGGTTGTCCAGCAATCGGGCTGTTTTGTTGCGTATGCTGTGGTAAAAAATGTTGTCCAGTACGCACCTGTACTTGACAGGGTTAAGGTCGTTGTAGCACTGCGCCACACGGTTGAGCGTGGTGTACATAACAAACTTTATTTCGTCGACGTGCTCGGCAACGTCTTGTACCGTCGCGGCGTTGTAGCAATTGACAAAAGGATTAAAGTTGCCCTTTGCAATGTCCTTTGCCACGTCGTCCAGCGCGTCGGCAAGGTAGATCCATTTGCCCAGATTGTAGCACAGAGTGGTTATGTACTCGTTGGCGCGTTCGCCCAGGGTCAGTGTACAGAAATGCTCACTTAACACCGCAAAGTGGTGCGCGGTACGGTCGATACTTGTACAGTTGTGTTGTTCGTCTGTGCGTAGCGCGGCATAATCGGCGGCAATTTCGTCGTCAAGTTTTTGCCACAACTTGCGTGCTTTGCGGTAGGACGGGTTGATTGCCGACAGCGCAACGCGCTTTTTTGCTTTGCCGCCGTCCACGACGTCATCGTACAGGTTCCAACGGGTCAGTATAACATTGGCAACGGCAAGTTTGTCGGTAATTTCGTCGGTGACAAGTAGCGAACGTTTTTTAAACGGGTGCGCAATGCACCGCGCCGAAAAAATGTCTACGTCCAACTCCAACACACTGTGGAACAGCACATTGAATGTGTTGATGTCGTTGTTGACGAACATGCGGCTGACGTTGCCCGTTTGTCGCTTGGCGGACAGACACAAACCGCACATAAATGTTTGCCACAGACCTTGTTGCCCGTCGTCGAGCAAATCTTTTTGTATATCCAGGTATCCGAACATATTTGTCCAATTGTCGGGCGTTGCCGACGTGTCGCAAACGGCGGACGGGCGTTTGTCAAGCGCCGTGTTGTCGTCGATTGCGAGCGCTGAGTAAATTTTTACAAATATATTATATATTACCCTAACATCTTTGGCAAGTGTTTTGTAAACAATACATTGTTTGTAAAAAACATTGCTTTTTGCGCACCTTGACAACCGTCGGTATACGCTGTATAATTATTGTATCGTAGCAAACTTAATTGTAGCTGTATTGTCGGTTTGCCGACAATCGGGAGAAGCAAATGAAATTTATACACACGGCAGATATACACCTGGACTCGCCTATGAACGGCGTTTCTGACGGCAAAATTCGTCGATACGAGCTATTGAAGGCACTTTCCAACATGGCGGAGTACGCCGACAACAACGGTATCGAGGCTATTGTCGTGGCAGGCGACCTGTTTGACGACAAGTTTGTCGCCGACGCCACGATACGCAACGTTGCGGAAATTATCAACCGTAGCAGGGCGCGTTGGTTCGTGTTGCGGGGCAATCACGGAGATATTACGCCATATAACAAATTGCGCGAAATTTGTAATACGTGTTGCTTTTTTGGCGACCAATGGACTACTTTTCGTATGGGGAAAACGGTGTTTTGCGGCAAAGAATTGACCCCCGACGATCAACAGCCGTGGGGCGAATTGCCTATTGACAAGGACGACTTCAACGTGGTTGTGTTGCACGGCGACGTTGACAGTGCTGCATACGGACTTATCGACGGCAAAGCATTGGCGGCAAATCCCGTCAACTACGTGGCGTTGGGACACAGACATGCGCTGCAACCGTTGACATTCGGGCGACATAAGGGTGCCTATTGCGGCACGCTTGAAGCGCGTGGATTTGACGAAACCGAGCCTACAGGATTTATTGTGGTAGATACGGTTAGTGGCGACATAGGGTTTGTCAATCAGGCGTTGCGACGTGTGGTTACCAGGCAGGTTGACTTGTCCCGTGCCGACAGCGACGTTGCGGCGGAACGTATCATTGCCGACGCCGTTGCCGACGAGTCTCCGCGTAACTACCTTAACCTTATTTTGTCTGGCGAAGTGCCTGCCGATTTGCATGTCACTCGCGTCGCAAACAATTTTCTGTCGGGCAAGTTTTTTGCTTTGCGCGTTAAGGATAATACCAAGGTGCATCGCGATCTTGCAGCCATAGCAGCCGAAGCGTCTTTGCGCGGCGAGTTCGTCAAATTGGCGATGCGGATTGACGACGAACGTGCACGCAACGAAATACTTGACATGGGACTTGCCGTGTTGGCAGGGGAGGACTTGCAATGAAGATCGTCGACATTTCCGTGCAATCGTTCGGCAAATTACACAACGTCAATCTGACTTTCGACGGTGGAATAAACGTTTTGCAAAACTCAAATGCCTTTGGTAAAACGACCCTTGCAAACTTTGTCCGCGCCATGCTGTACGGACTGAATTACAGCTACACCAAGATCAACGAGGAACGTTTTAACGACGTCGCGCGGTTTGCTCCGTGGGGCGGTAGCGGCAAGTTTGGCGGCAGTATGATGGTGGAACATAACGGCGAGCAATACCGTATAGAACGCTTTTTCGGCTCGACGGCGCGCGCCGAAGTGCTCGCCGTCACCAACGTAGTTAGCGGCAAAACATTGCAACTCGACATGCAGCCCGGTGAGTATTTCCTTGGTTTGACGGTAGACAGTTACGACCGCTCGACATACTTTCCGCAGGAGGCGGTGGAGTTGCGTGGCAACGAGAATCTGGAGTCGCGCCTGGCTAACCTTGTGGACAGCGCGGACTACGACAAGGTGCAATCGAAACTGCTTGCCTATCGTCGTGCAAAAGTCGCCGGAAGGGGAGCGGGCGGTACGATAAACCAACTGGACAACGAGTTGTTTGCCTTGCGCAAACAACTAGACGATGCCGTCGCGGCAGAGGTGCAACAACAACGCAATGCGCAACAGATGCAGCAGTGCAACGTACAACTAAAACAGTTAAACGAAGCAAAGGGTCGCATTAAAGCGCAATTAGACGAAGTTAATCGTCGGATAGCCGAAAATCGTCCGTCGGACGAACAACAACAAATCGAGACGCGTTTGCGTGATTGCAGACTGAAACTGGCGGCATATCCGCAGAGTGCGGACAATGACAAAACTACTCTCGACAGCCTTGCCGAAAGGGTTGACGAGCTTGCTGCGGAGGTCAACAAGCCTGTTGCGCCGACCCAAGCAAAACGCCCGTTGTGGCTGTATGTGCTGGCCGTGGCGGCTGTGGTGGCAGGCGTAGCGTTAGCCGTTGCCGTCAATGTGCCTGTGGGAATTGTCGTTGGTCTGGCAGGCATAGCGCTTGCGGTCATCGGTGTGGTGACGGGCAACAAGGCGGTTGCAAAATCCCGCAACGTCGCGGCAGAAGCGCAAAGTCGACAAGCGGAGTCCTGCAATCGGGCGACAGCCGAGTATATGCGCCTTGCCGCAAACTACGTCGATGTGTCGAGCGGCAATTTTGCCGAGATTCGTAGCAAGGTGTGGCAGTGTTTTGCCGACCGTAACAAACTGATGCAGACGTTGCAGGCTTTACAGTCCGAAGTCGGACGTTTCTCCGCAACTGCCAATCTTGCCCCGTTGCAGGAGCAAGCCGCACGATTAAACGACGAATTGCGTGCGACGGAGGACGCCGCTCAAGAACTGTCTCGTAAACTGGGCAGCTTGGAAACGTTGTCGCAAAACGCCGTCGTCGACAAAGCAAGCGTTGAGGACAAAATTCTTGCCGCAGAAGCTCTGCGCATCGCCGAACAGCACAAGTACGACATCGCCGGGCAGGTGTCCGAACTACTTGTGCAAGCCAAGGAAAACCTGTCTTGCAGCTACTTGCCAAAGCTGCGTGCGCGAGTGTCGCAACTGGTGGCCTACGTAACAGGCGGTGTTTACGAAGTCGACCTTGATCGTAACTTTGTCGTACGCCTGCGCGAAAACGGGCAAACCAGGCAGTTAGGCGGTTTCTCGCGCGGTCTGCGCGAAATAGTGCTGCTATGCTTCCGCGTGGCGTTATCCGAGCTGTTGTATGACGGAGCGGTGCCTCTGATGATTGTCGACGACGCTTTTGTCAATTACGACGAAGCCAACTTTGTCCGCGCAACCGCACTGTTGCGCAGTCTGGCCGACAACGGCACTCAAGTGCTATACTTTACATGTCATAGTAGATTGGGAAATTTGTAGAATTTTTGCGGGGAAGGAAAGCTTTTTGAAAAAGTTGTCCTTTCCCCACATCCATATCTTTTCAAAAACTTTGGTTAGAAACGCACAGTCGAATAATGGCAAAGTAAAGATTTATGATAAATGAAAAACTATCAATACAGAGCCTTCTGTTTTAAAGCGATAGCGGCGGTGCATGTGGAGCCAATGACGTGGCACATCTAATAATGATATTATGTAATATATTTTATTTTTGTAAATTATAGTATTCGTCGTAAAATTTCGTCGGATGCGTGCTTAAAAGTATTTTTGTAAAATTTTTTTATTTTTGTTTGCTATTTTGTTTGACATAGGTTGCAGAGTGTGGTATATTTGATAAGCTGCGTAATAAGGGCTGAAGCGTAAGGTTACTGAGAAAACAGAAAACTTACTGCCGACCTAGCAACGCCGAGAGCGTTGTGACCGAACATACTTTTAGCGTTTTTCGCGCAAGGTGACGAAGAGTCAAACCGGTACGAAAAACTACACGGGCAAATGAAAATTTGCTTTATTAAAAGTCGCGGCATGAAACACACGGCAGTGTTGTAGTCATCAAAGCGTTCGGGCAATAAAACACACTAAAAAGGAGTAACACACAATGGCAAGTCAAAAAATCAGAATCAAACTCAAGTCCTACGACCACAATCTTGTCGACCTTGCATGCCAGAAGATAGTCGAAACGGCTGTCAAGATGGGTAGCAAAGTGTCCGGTCCCATCCCCCTTCCCACAGAGAAGGAAATCGTGACCGTGTTGCGCGCAACGCATAAATATAAGGACGCGCGCGAGCAATTCGAACTTCGCACATACAAACGTCTGATCGACATCTACAGCCCCAACGCAAAGACGGTTGACAGCCTGACCAAGTTGGACCTGCCCGCAGGTATCGATGTCAAGATCAAACTTTAATTTTGAAATATTTTCGGAGGTGAACTTTATCTATGAATAAAGCAATCATTGGTAAGAAATTGGGGATGACGCAGGTTTTCCTCGCAGACGGAACGATGGTTCCGGTCACGGTTATCCAGGCAGGTCCCTGCACGGTTACGCAAAAGAAAACGGTTGAACGCGACGGTTACGCCGCATACCAACTCGGTTTCGAGTCCGTTGCAGACAAAAAGTTGACCAAGCCCGAGCTGGGACACCTTAAAAAGAGCGGTTGCAACGCAGTTGTCAAACACCTGCACGAGTTCAAACTCGACAACGCCGATCTCGAAGTCGGCAGCGTGGTGGAATGCGACACGTTTGCCGCAGGCGATCTGGTAGACGTTACCGGTATCACCAAGGGTCACGGTTTCTGCGGCGTCATCAAACGTTGGAATCAACACAGACTTAAGGAAACCCACGGTGTGGGCCCCGTCCACAGAGAGGTCGGTTCCATGGGTCCCATCAGTAGTCCTTCGCGCGTAATGCCCGGTAAAAATCTTCCCGGTCACTACGGTGTGGAACAAGTTACGGTGCTCAATCTTTCGGTTGTAAAAGTCGACAAAGAAAAGAGCGTTATCCTGGTTAAGGGTGCCGTTCCCGGAGCTAAAAACAGCATTGTGTATCTGCGCAACGCCGTCAAGGCCTCTAAGTAAGGTGAAAAGGAGTAACTACAATGGAAGTAAAAGTATTGAATAAATCCGGCGCCGAAGTCGGCACGCTGGAACTCGCTGAATCGGTATTCGGTTGCGAGTACAACGAAGCTCTGATTCATCAAGCCGTTGTTACGTACCTTGCCAACCAACGTCAAGGCACCAAATCTGCGCTTACCCGCACAGAGGTTCGCGGCGGCGGCATCAAGCCGTGGAAACAAAAGGGCACCGGCCGCGCTCGTCAAGGCAGCATCCGCGCACCGCAATGGATCAAGGGCGGTGTCGTATTTGCACCCAAGCCGCGCGATTTCCGCAAAAAGCTCAACAAAAAGATGAAGGCGCAAGCTTTCCGCAGCGCAATCAGTTACAAGGTTGCCAACAACGAACTGCTTGTTGTCGACGAAATGACGCTGGACGCAGCCAAGACCAAGCTTATGGCGGCTGTGCTCAAAAATCTCAACTGCAACCAAAAGACACTGCTCATCGTGTCCGGTCAAGCTACCGACGTGGTGAGAGCCGGTGCCAACATCCCCGAACTGACCGTCGTGGACGCCGCGCTTGCTAATGTGTACCAGATCGTTGCCAACGTCAATGTCATCGCAACCAAGGACGCCATCAAGCAAATTGAGGAGGCATACACACTATGAATTCCTACGACATCATCATTCGTCCGGTATTGACGGAAAAAAGTTACGCCGGAATTCCCGCCAAGACCTACACCTTCGAAGTTGCCAAGAGTGCAAACAAGGTTCAAATCAAGCAAGCCGTTGAAGAAGTGTTCAATGTCAAGGTGGAAAACGTTACAACAGTTACCGTAAAGGGTAAGCTTAAGAGACAAGGCAGAGGACAAGGTTACAAGCCCGATTGGAAGAAGGCTACCGTACGTCTGACAGCCGACAGCAAAGCAATCGAATTCTTCGAAAGCTTGTCCTAATGACGGAGGTAGACTACAATGGCAATCAAAAAATATAAACCTACTTCGCCCGCACGCCGCTTTATGTCGGTGTCGACCTACGAAGAAATCACAACGACAACTCCCGAAAAGAGCTTGCTGACCACCGTCAAAAAGACAGGCGGCCGCAACTCCACGGGTCGCATCACCGTTCGCCACATCGGCGGCGGCAACCGTATCAAGTATCGTATCATCGACTTCAAGCGCGACAAGAGCGTACCTGCTAAGGTTGCTACGATCGAGTACGATCCCAACCGTACGGCTAACATCGCGTTGCTTCACTATGCAGACGGCGAAAAGAGATACATTCTCGCACCCGTAGGTCTCAATGTGGGCGACACGGTAGTGGCTAGCGCAGACGCGGACATCAAGGTCGGCAACAACCTGCCCCTCGAAAACATCCCCGTCGGCACAATCGTCCACAACATCGAAATGAATCCCGGTAAGGGCGGTCAAATCGCACGCGCCGCAGGTATCTTTGCACAACTCATGGCAAAGGAAGGCAAATACGCCACACTGCGTATGCCCAGCGGCGAAATGAGACTGATTCTGTTGAAGTGCCACGCGACCATCGGTCAGGTCGGCAACCTCGACCACGAAATCGTCAGCATCGGTAAGGCCGGTAAGAAACGCCACATGGGTATCAAACCTACCGTTCGCGGCAGCGTCATGAACCCCTGCGACCACCCTCACGGCGGCGGCGAAGGCAAATCTCCCGTCGGTCGTCCCGGTCCCGTTACTCCTTGGGGCAAGCCTGCTTTGGGTTACAAGACCCGCAAAAAGAAGAAGGCTTCCAGCAAACTTATCGTGAAGCGTGTTAACTAATCGGAGGAAAGAAAATGAGTAGATCAATCAAAAAGGGCCCGTACGTTCAACCCGTTCTCCTTAAGAGAATACAGGCTATGAACGCCGCAGGCGAAAAGAAAGTTGTAAAAACATGGTCGAGAAGTTCTACAATCTTCCCCGATTTCGTAGGACACACCATCGCAGTCCATGACGGACGCAAGCATGTTCCCGTCTACATCACCGAAGATATGGTCGGTTTGAAACTCGGCGAATTTGCTCCCACAAGAACATTTAAGGGTCACGCAGGCAGCAAGAGCGCTGCAGGCAAATAGGAGGCAAGAAGATGGCTACAAGAAGTAAAGCAAAAGCCCTTGTGCGCGAACAAAACAGAGATCGTCGCCCCAAGGCAATAGCAAAGTTCATCCGCATTTCTCCTTCCAAGGTGCAAGTAGTGCTTGACCTTATCCGCAACAAGAGTTATCTCGAAGCCGTGGCTATCCTTAAGACCAGCCCCAAGGCAGCTTGCGAACCTGTACTCAAGTGTCTCAACTCGGCTGCGGCTAACGCCGAAGTCAACAACGGCATGAACAAGGACAACCTGTATGTAGCGGCGTGCTTTGCAGACCAAGGTCCTACACTCAAGAGAATGAACCCCGTGTCTCGCGGCAGAGGATACCGTATCTTGAAGAGAACGAGTCACATCACGGTGATTCTTGACGAGAGAGCGTAAAGGAGAACAATCATGGGACAAAAAGTTAATCCGCACGGACTGAGAGTTGGCGTCATCCAAGATTGGAATGCCAAATGGATTGCAGACAAAAAGGATTTTGCAACATACATCAAAGAGGACGACAAAATTCGTACGTTCCTCAAAAATAAGTACTACCAAGCTTCTATCAGCAAGATTGTCATCGAGCGTAGCGAAGGCAAAGTGATTGTCGACATTCACACCGGTCGTCCCGGCGTACTTATCGGCAAGGCAGGCGCAGGCGCAGACGAAATCAAGGCAGAAGTTGTCAAGATGACGGGCGGCAAAGCCGTTGTCATCAACATCATCGAGGTTAAACGCCCCGATATGGACGCTCAACTGGTTGCAGAGGCGATCGCCGCTCAACTGGAAAAGCGCGTATCCTTCCGTAGAGCTATGCGTCAATGTATGGGTCGCGCTACACGTAGCGGCGCAAAGGGAATCAAAACCATGGTTTCCGGACGTCTGGACGGCGCAGAAATCGCAAGATGCGAGCAATACCACGAAGGTAGTATTCCTCTTCACACACTGCGTGCCGACATCGACTACGGTTTTGCCAAGGCTCACACGACCTTCGGCGTAATCGGCGTCAAGGTGTGGGTGTACAGAGGCGAAGTGCTTCCCAAGAAGAAAAAGACTGTAAAAAAGGAGGTAACTGAATAATGTTGATGCCGAAGAGAGTTAAGCATCGCCGTCAATTCCGCGGAAGAATGAAGGGCGAAGCTCACAAGGGCAACAAAGTTGCTTACGGTGAATACGGTCTTCAAGCCCTTGAATGCGGCTGGATTACCTCCAACCAAATAGAGGCGGCCCGTGTCGCCATGACGCGTTTCGTAAAGCGTGGCGGTAAAGTCTGGGTAGACATCTTCCCTCACAAACCCGTTACGAAGAAGCCCGCCGAAACCCGCATGGGTTCCGGTAAAGGTAGCCCCGAATATTGGGTTGCCGTTGTTAAACCCGGCAGAGTAATGTTTGAAATGAGCGGTATTACCGAAGAGCAAGCCCGCGAAGCATTGCGCCTGGCAAGTCACAAACTTCCCGTTAAGTGCAAGTTTGTGAAGAGAGAAGAAGAGGTGAACTGCGATGAAAGCAAGTGAAGTACGCGAACTTAATAATGCAGAATTGGTAGCTAAGCTCGCCGATTTGAAAAAAGAGTTGTTCAACTTGCGTTTGTCTCACGCGACCGGACAACTTACAAACCCTCTTGCGCTGGCAAATGTCAAGAAAGACATCGCAAGAATTAAGACGGTTCTCCGCGAAAGAGAACTCGAGGCGTAAGCGGAGGTAACAAGAAATGGAAGAAAGAAACAGCAGAAAAGAGAGAGTCGGCATCGTAGTATCCGACAAGATGGACAAGACCATCGTTGTTGCCGTCGTCAACAAGTACAAGCACCCCTTGTACAAAAAGACGGTGTCTACCACCAAGAAGTACAAGGTGCATGACGAAAACAACGAATGCGGTATCGGCGACACCGTTCGTATCGTCGAAACGCGCAAATTGTCCAAGGACAAGAACTGGCGTTTGCTGGAAATTGTCGAAAAGGCTAAGTAGGAGGACGGTACAGTGATTCAACCACAAACAAGACTTAAAGCCGCAGACAACAGCGGAGCTAAAGAACTTATGTGTATCAAGGTACTGGGCGGTTCCTTCCGTAAGTTCGGCAACATCGGCGACGTAATCGTCGCCAGCGTCAAGAGCGCAAACCCCGGCGGAGTAGTCAAGAAGGGTGACGTAGTCAAGGCAGTTATCGTACGTAGCAGCTATGGCGTCAACCGCAAGGACGGCACTCACATTCGTTTCGACGACAACGCCGCCGTAATCATCGATCAACAAAAGCAACCCAGGGGTACTCGTATTTTTGGGCCGGTAGCAAGAGAACTTCGTGAAAAAGACTACATGAAAATTGTGTCTTTGGCACCGGAAGTTCTGTAAGGGAGGACACGCAAATGGCAAGTATGAATGTTAGGTCCGGTGACACGGTCGAAGTAATTG
>CAKQXG010000028.1 GCA_934281515.1 uncultured Clostridia bacterium
CTTGGTAATCGCCGTACAAAACATCGACGAAGTGATACAAATCATCAAGACTGCGGCTAGCACGACCGACGCACGCGCAAAGTTGCGCCAACGCTTTGATCTGTCCGAGAAGCAGGCACAGGCAATACTCGATTTGCGACTGGCGCGTATCACCAAGTTGGAAGTAAACAAGCTTGTCACCGAACTCGCCGAGATCGAACGTAACATTGCACGCTTGCAAGTAATCATCAACAGTCGTGTGGAGCAAATGAACCTTATCAAGACAGAGCTTGGCACGATTAAGCGCAACTACAAGACCGCTCGTCGTAGCGAGATGTGCAAAGACGTTACAGACGCGGTTATCATCAGCGAAGCCGATGAAAAACCCGTAGAAACGGTGGTGCTGGGCGTAACAGCCGATAATACGATCAAGCGCATACCCGTTAAAAACTTCAATTTGTCCAACAAGGATGCAATCGGCGCGACAACTGCGGAAATGTTGACTACTGCGCTGGAGTTGCAAACCGATGACAAAGTGCTGTTCTTCAGCAACCTGGGCAACTGCTTTAAGGCAGGCGTGGACAATTTGACCGAAGTGCGGTACCGCGATGCCGGCGTTACGTTGTCCAAGTTGTTTGCCGACGCGCAAAAGGGCGAAGTGCCCGTTGCCGTGGAAGTGTTACCTGCCGAAGGCGAGGAAGCAAGCGGAGAAGTGCTTGTGTTTACGCGCCAAGGCATGGTCAAGCGTACGGCGTGGAGCGAGTATCAATTGCTTAAGAGTAGTTTCCAAGGCTACAAGGGCAAGGACGGCGACGAGGTATTCCATGTGGAAAAGGTGCGCGAAGGCACGGAGATATTCTTTGTAACCAATCGCGGCGGTTGCGTACGCTTCGATGTGGCAGAGATACCTTTGCAAGGACGCGTGGCAGGCGGCGTGCACTGTATCAATCTGGCAAACGACGAGTACCTGGTGTTTGCGGGGCAGGTGGACAAGGATAAAGGCGAAGTGGTGATGGTTACCGACAAAGGCTTCCTTAAACGCCTTGCCGTCAAGGACATAACCAAGCACGCGCGCAACTGCAAGGGTGCCAAGGGTACCGAGTTCGGTAACAACGGAACATGCATTGTGTTTGCCGACTACGTCCACGGACAGCATTACAAATTGGCAATTATGGACAGGGTAAATACGACGGTTGTCGACACGTCCGAAGTGTCTGTGGAAAGCAAAAACAACAAAGGCAAACTGCCAAAAGGCAAGAAAGGCGGAATTGTAGTGGAGAGAGTGGTGCGCTACTGCGCCGACAGCCAAAAGTGACGGCGTATATCGGCACATCTAGACACTGCGTGGCTTATGCGCGCGGGTCATGTATGTCCGTATACACTCCCCTTGCGCATTGCGCCCAGCCGTGTCTATCTGCACCAATCTACGCCGTCACTTGGAATAGATTGCAGAACGCAGTGCGTCCACGTCAGGTGGCTCCCTCGCCTATCCGTCAACTGTTGTCGCCCTTCACACCCGTCTACGCCGTCACTTTGGGGTAGATTTGAGTAGAGAAACACGACGCAACGACCGTATTCCGGGCGCGCATGGCTTGTACGCAATAATGTCAACCGCTAAAATGTATTCCCCCGAGGTGGGGCCACCTGACGTGGACGCACTAGGAACAACATATAGTTTTCTATATTGCTATGCTGGAATGGATGACAAAATTAAAGCCTTCCCCCGAGGTGGGGAAGGTGTCGGCGAATGCCGACGGATGAGGGGAACAGCAACAAACCTATACTTGCCATATTCTGTTAGGTCATATTGATCGGAGCCGTAAGCGCAGTCGAAACATAACATTTTTTATGTTGACAACAAATGTATTCTTGCCATTGCTGTAATAAACGACCGCATTCAATGCAAATTTGAACAAGCGTAACAGTAAACAGTTCCGAACCGACATTTGTAGCAAATTTTTCACAACGTATGCAAAAATCGATCACATTTTACGTCCCTATCCGCACTTCTACTCAAAGTTTTTGAAAGGATAGGGGTGCGGGGAAAGGAAAACTTTTTTCAAAAAGTTTTCCTTTCCCCGCAAAATATCCCTCCCCCACAACCGATACAATCTATCCCACAGTTGATTATGATTACCATCTACAAAACCAACACATTCAAGGACGCCGCACGGTACGTCAACGACATTGTGAAGCACGTTGACAAAACCAACTTCGGCGTCATGCATACGGTAATTGTACCCGACCGCGCCAGCATGGAAGCGGAGCGGGCCTTGCTGCATGCCGTCGGCGGTAGTTTCAATGCGCAAGTACGCACGTTTCGGCGGCTCGCAAGCGACATCTTGCCCGGAGTGGAGTATCTCAGCAAGGCTAGCGGAGTGATGGCGCTCGGAGGTATCATTGCCGACAATGCCGACAGAATGACGTGCTTTACCAAGGGACTTGACACGGCAGGGTTTGTCGGCGACATGTACGACACAATTGCTATGATGAAGTACTGCCGCATTTCACCCAAAATGCTAGTGCGCGACGAACTGCCAAAGGGAGTACGCGCCAAGGCGCACGACATTGCCTTGCTTTATCAGGCATACAACGACTACACACAGGGCAGGTTTGTGGACAGCGCAGATAAAATGGAACTACTGCTTGCTGCAATTCCGCAGTCGGACGTGGTGAAGAACGGCTTTTTCTATCTGTACGACTTCGACAACTTTTCCGCGCAGGAGTTGGCAATAGTCGAGCAACTGGCACGTCACGCAAAGGGTGTCACCGTTGCTTGCTGTACGGGCAACGCCTACTGCGACAAGTATTTGTATCTCAACGACATATTCGACGGCGTGGCGCGTATGTGCGCCGACAACGGGATTACGCCCGTGGTGATCGACGGTATGCGCGGGTACACAAGCAAACAAACCGAGCAAATCGGCAGACATATGTTTCGCTACGACAATGCAAAATCTGTTGAGAGCGACGGGTTTGTAAGCATTTACCAAGGCACAACACGGCTTAACGAAGTGTACGCTTTGGCATGTCGCATACAACGCTATGTCCGCGGCGGTGGCAGGTATAAGGATGTGTACGTGGTGACAAGCGATGTCAACAAGTACGTCAATGCCGTTTCGACAGTGTTTGCCCAGTTCGACATTCCCTACTTTTGCGACAAGCAGTATGCTCTTGCCGAGCACCCCTACGTGCGGTTTGTATTTGACTTTATGTCTGTATGCAAAAACAACTGCAAGTTGGGTAGCGTACTGAATTTTGTCAAAAACTATCTCTATTGCAACTTTATCTACGGCATTTTGCCCGACGACGTGTACAAGTTTGAAAACTTCTGCTTAAAGTACAACATGGGTTATGATTTCTCTTCCTTCGGGCTGGGACATGCCGACGTTGACTTTGGAACGGCAGACAAATTCCGACAAAAATTTCAGGATTTTTACATACGTAATGCTTTTTTGCCGACATCGACAGGTGCGGAATACGTTGCCGCGGTACGCAGCCTGATACAAAATGCCGATCTTGACGGGCGCAATACACGCTATGCCGATCGCCAGCAGAGACGTGCCGAACAGCACAACGACGGCTTTACAAATGTGGAACTTGCCGAACAAGCCAAAGTCACGGCGCAGGTGCCAGACAAGTTGGAACAGGTGCTTGCACAAGCCGAAGTGGTGCTTGGCGAAAGAGAAATGAAGTTGGAACAGTTTATCAGTACATTGGCGCAGGCAGTGGCTTCGGTCAATGTGTCGGTGTTGCCTGTCACAAACGATTGTGTGGTGTTTGCCAACATGGCAAAGGCGCGCAAACATAATATCGAGTTTTTGGCGCTGTTGGGAGCAAACTACGGCGCAATGCCCATCGTCAAGGGGGACAGCGCACTGTTGACAGACAAAAATATTGCCGACCTTGTTGCTGCAGGGGTGCGCGTCGAGCCGCAAATGGCGGTTGAAAACAAGCGCGAACGGTTTAGTCTGTTTCAATTGATGCAGGAACCGACTAAAAAATTGTATGTCAGCTATTGCATGAGCGATGGAGCCAACAGCCTTACGCCTTCACCGATTGTGGCAGAGTTGCAAACTTTATTTACCTGCAACGGCAAACCGCTTGCTTCGGACGAGACGACCGACGAGGACGTGTATACCGTCAAACAAGCGCTTGCAAAGGTGGTGGGTTGTCGACGCAGACTTACTGACAATCAGCCCGTGCATATGCCTGCGTTCGAGTTGCTATGCAATTACTTCGGTACGACTGCAACAAGGTATGTGTACGACAAGGACGGATTGGCTGTGCGCGTGGACAGGGGCAAGGATTTGTACCTTAAAAACAGCGCGACAAGCGTAAGCCAATTGACGGACTTTTTCAAGTGTCCGTATCGTTTTTTTGTGCAGTACGGACTAAATGTCAAGCCGAGAGTGGTTGCGGAACTTAAGTCTGCGGACTTGGGCAATATTCTGCACGCCGTGTTGGAAAATTACGTCAAAGGCATGGACATTGCCGAAAGCGACGAAGTGACCGAACAGGCGGCTTTGGCACTGTATGACAAGGTGCTTGACGATGACTTTTATCGTGCGATAAAACGAGATGAGCAAATGGCAGGGATAATCGACCAACTACGCAAAGAAAGCGTGCGTATGTGTCTGGTGGTTAAGCAACAACTTGCCGATAGTGACTTTGTCAACTATGCGTGCGAATTGACCTTTGCTCCCGGCGCGGAAGTACCTGCCGTAAGGGTGGATTTCGACGGCGGACAGTTTAATCTCGTGGGCAAAATCGACCGCGTGGATACGTGCGACGGCAAGTTTGTGGTAATCGACTACAAAAGCGGCGCAGGCGCGGCAAAGTACAGCGAAAAGGATCTGTATCTTGGTCACAAGATGCAATTGTTGGTGTATCTCAAGGCGGTGCGCGACGCAACGGGTATGACGCCTGTTGGGTTTTACTACTTCAACATACACGACAACTTTACCGATATCGACGAGGCAAACGTGTACACCTACAACGGGCGTACAATAAACGACGAACAGACAGCGTTCAGGCTCGACAACGCGTTGGAACGTAACGGCACAAGCAGAACGCTTGGGTTACGGCTCAAAAAAGACGGGACGTTTTACGCAAGCAGTAAGGTTGTGTCGGGTGCGCAGATTGCCAACCAAACGGAATACGCAGTGCGGCTTATCAGACGTGCGGGCGATTTGATGAGACAAGGCTATGCCGCGGTATCGCCTTATCACGATCAGTGCAAGTACTGCGATTACAAGGCGATTTGCGACTACAACCAGGCATTGACCCAAGGCGAGCGCGAACTAACCGCGCAAGTGAATGCCGCCACGATCGACGAAGCACTTGACGAAAGTAGTGCATTGCCTTGCAAAAATAATTGAGAATAGCAAAGTATCCGAAATTAAGAGTTTTGCTTTGGAATGAAAAACGGTGGGATGTCGGGCAGTTTGAGCCAACGTCTTGCCGTTTTTTACCCATAAACCATATTTTTGAAATCTATTTTACCGATAAACCGGTAAATTATTTTTTGAAAGGGTTGACTGTAAACGTTGTCCAGCCAAAACCTGCTATTTATTTACCATAAACCACATTTTTTTGAAATCTATCCTACCTGTAATCTAGTAAAAGTTTTTGAAAGGGTTGGGGTGTGGGGAAGGGGAAACTTGTTTCAACAAGTTTCCCCTTCCCCACAAAAAAAATACAAAAATTTCCAAAAACTTATTCTTTAATCAAATCTTTTACGACAACGCTTGCAAGAAACATACCTGCGACGGGCGGAACAAACGAAAGACTTCCGGGTGTCTGGCGTTTGGCTGTCACTTCCAACTGTTCGGGCACTTGCGGCGGCTCGGCGCTGTATACTACTTTGAGCGTAGCGATACCGCGTTTTTTCAGCTCGCGGCGCATCACTCGCGCCAACGGACAAACCGTGGTTTGACTGATGTCGGCAACTCGAAAGGCGGTGGGGTCAAGTTTGTTGCCTGTACCCATGCATGACACGATAGGTACGTTGGCATCGTGGCACTTTTGCACCAGCAACAGCTTGGCAGAAACGGTGTCTACGGCGTCGACAACATAGTCGTAGTCACGCATGTCGAAGTCGGATGCCACGTTTTCGGCATAACGTATGCGTTTTTTTGTTACAATGCAGTCGGGATTGATGTCGTTTATGCGTGCGGCGGCAATGTCGACTTTGGGTTGACCTACCGTGGATTGCAACGCATACAATTGGCGGTTGATGTTGCTGGGCGCGACAACGTCGTCGTCAACAACGGTGATATTTCCAATGCCCATGCGTGCCAAGGCTTCGGCGCAGTAACTGCCTACGCCGCCGATACCGAACACCGCCACGCGCGATGCGGCTAGTTTGTTCATTGCCTGCGCTCCTAGTAGCATCTCGGCGCGGCAGAGATTGATTTTGTCCATAGTATTCCTTTTGACGGTTTGCAACAATGCAAACCAAATCGAATTATATCTATTGTATCACCGTACAGACGGATTTGTCAACAAATCATAATAAAGCTTGCGATTGCACAAACTGACAAAAAACGAGATAAAGACATATTATTTGTCGGGAGATACGGCGTGACTTGCAAAGTGATTGTCAATCGAGACAGCGGCAACTGTCGCAAACTTGACCTGCCTGCATTACTGCAAATGTTTGGCGACAGACGTGTCGTGGTGGAAGAAATCGACCGCAACTGCGCATGGTCTGCCGACGGCGCGGACGAAGTGATTGTATGCGGTGGCGACGGCACGTTGTACAATGCTCTTAACAAGTGTCACGACAAACCTCTGTACTATGTGCCGTGCGGTACGCTTAACGAAGCAAGCCGCCTTGGTAAAGGGTTGAACTTTGTCGGGCGTGCAAACGACAAACTGTTTGGCTACGTGTGCGCCACGGGCAGTTTTACGGAGATAGGCTATTGCGCCAAGTGCAACGACAAACGGCGTTTTAAATGGCTCGCTTATATGCCGCAGGTGCTGAAATGGTACACAAGCCGTAGTATGACGGCGCGGATAAATGTCGACGGACGGGACTTGTCGGGCACGTATACCCTGCTGATGGCAGTAAAAAGCAAAGTGTGCTTCGGGTTTCCGTTCAACAAAATGTACAACAAAAAACCGCAACTGTATCTGTTGGGGATACGCAGTTGCGGCGAAGATTGCCTTGCCGCTAGAGTGGCGATGTTTGCGCCGTTTTTCAGGGTATTTTTTTGTGGGGTCGGACATCCGACAATCAACAAAAGGTGGTTTATGCTGCCCGTTGAGCATGCGGAGATTGAAACTGATGAACCGCAAAATTGGTGCATGGACGGTGAAAAAGCGCAATTGGACGGCAAAGTGACATTATCTTGCGAAAGTCGCGAGGCGGTAAGGATAATCGAGCCGAAAATGATTAAAAGCGGTAGGCGCCCGACCTGAACGTGGCGGACAGATTAGTAACTGTATAAAACTTGGTTATCCCATCGCTGTAGTCGGTAAAATCCGACGTCAACCAGTAATTTCTTTTATATTGTTTAACATATATAAATGTCGCTCATGTCGGGCTGTTACTCAAAGTTTTTCCGGAAAGGGTGTGGGAAAACCCGTTTTTACAAAAAGGGGTTTTCCCACAAATTATTTATAAACTATACTAGTAAATCTCTGTGGGCGTCGGGGTTGACCACAATTGTTTGGTATGTGGGGTAGATTACAAACCCAAGGGGCGCCTTGGGTGGTTTTTTGACATTGGCGCGGTCGGTGTAATCAACCAAAATCTTGCTGCCTCCGCTTGCCTGACTGTAAAACGCGCAGATTTCTGCCGCAAAAAGAATTATATTGTCTGGGATAATCCGTCCGCGCGAGATAATCGCCACGTGCGACGAATGTACCTTTTGCGTGTGTACCCATATGTCGCCTGCATGCGCAAGTTTAAACGTCACTTCGTTGTTTTGTACGTTGTTTTTGCCTACGTATATATCGAATCCGTCTACAAGGTAGTGCAACGGCTTTACGGGTTTGTCGGGCGTTTTTTGCCTGGCTACGCGTTTTTCTTTTATTAAGCCAAGCGATACCAATTCGGCACGTACCTCGGCTAGGTCTGTTTCTTCGGTGCAGTAGCGCAGGTTGTCCTTGATGGTCAACAGATATTCCAGCAGTTTTTCGTTCTCTGCAACAAGCGCAGTGTTGTGTTCGGCAGATGATTTCAACTTGCGGTATTTTTTGTAGTATGCCTGTGCGTTTTGCTGTGCCGTAAGTTGCGGATCGAGCGGTATTTCCGCGCGAGTTCCGTCAAAGTAGTTGTCGCATATAAGTGCGGTTTGTTGGGGCTTGATTTGCCATAGATTGGACAGTATCAGATCGCCGTATTGTTTGTAAACCTCGCGCTGTTCGGCTTCCAGTACGCTTTGACGTTGCGCGGCAAGTTTCTTTTCCGTGCGCGAAATCGCGTTCTTTACAACCGTGTTTACAGACTTGGCTTTGTCGTTGAAACGTTGCCGTTTGTCAAGCAGGTAGTAGTAGTTGTCGTGCGCTTTGTTGAGACTGTCGAAGTGCAATTTGTCGCCTTTCAAAGTGTGGTACTCAAAGGGGGTCACGTCTACAGGCGTACCGCTTTTTAGCCATACGGTTGGATTTTTTTGTGACAAAGCCGTGCGGTAAGCTTCTATTTGCCGCAACACGCGCATGTTGTTTACGGTGGTGTGGTCGTCCTCGTCTAATCCATGCAACATCTCGTTGACAGTGGCTTGCGATACGCCCAACAGCACATCGGGCAATGTCTTGCGCAGAGGCGTTGTGCATGCAGACAGGTACTCGCCGATACGCGGCAAGTCGAAGGGTGGCAATTTGTCCTGCGGTACAAAAAAATTGTATTTTGCTCCTGCCATGATTATCCGCGCACTGTCAAGGTCTTGCGGCAAGTGCTTGATGCTGTCCAAAGTGACGTACTGACCGTCGGTCAAAATGATGTTGCTTGTTTTGCCTGTCAGCTCAAATACAAGGTGCATGTCCCTGCGGTATCCCAGGTCGTCTGTAACGGACAAGGAAAAGTCAAGCACGCGTTCGTAGGGCATTTGCCAAAGGTCGGTTATCGTTGCTCCCGTGACATGTTTGCGTAACAGCATGCAAAAGCTCGGACAAACCTTTGGGTTGTCCGTCGGCATGTCGGTCAGGTGTATGCGGTTGACTCCTGCATTGGCGGAGATAATCAACTTGTATGTTTTTTCGCGGAAGATAAACAGGACGATTTCGTCCTTTTCCGGTTGGTAAATTTTGGTAATTTTGCCGCCGACAATAGTGTTGCGGAATTCGTCCGCAAGTACCGACAGCGTTAAAGCGTCAAAAGCCATTTTTGCTTGTCTCTCCAAAGTTGTTGAAACTATTGTACTACAATTTGTCTCAAAACGCAAATGGTTGTGTCACTGTAAAAACTTGTAACAAACAAAACAGCAAAACTGTGTCAAAAAAAGACGATTTGCAGAATACTATTTTAGACATAGTATGTTGAAATCGTCATTTTTGATTGGTTTTATTGTCGGAAGTGCGTAAAAACGGAGTGTAAACTGTAGTTTCTGAAGTGCCGATTTAATGATTCTTAAGCCGAGATTTACTCTGTGCAATCAGGTAATAATGTGTTTTCAAGTTTTTTTTTGCAAAGCATAAATTTACTAAAAGTTTTGGAAAAGGGTATGGGGAGAAACGCTTTTCGACGGAACGGTCTCTCCCCATAATAATACTAAAACGTCACACTAAAAAACTAATCCTACCAATACTTTAAGCGTGTTTTCTACGCCGTCGATGTGGCTGCGCTCGTAGCCGTGGCTGGCATATACGCCTGCGCCGATAAGTCCGTGGCGTGCGTCCATGCCAGCTTCGAGAGCGGCGTCGGCGTCACTGCCGTACATGGGGTAGACGTCAAGCGCGTAGTGCGCATCGGTTGCCTTGGCGGCATTGACAAGGTCGGTTACAAAGTCGTAGTTGTAGGGACCGTTGCTGTCCTTTACACAGATGGATACGTCGTGTTCGGTGCATTTTAGACCGTCTCCGACGCAACCCATATCAACCGACAGCATATCCACAATGTCGGTTGCCGGTACATAGCTGCAACCGTGTCCGACTTCTTCGTGTACGGTAAAGTACAGGTATAGCTTGCGTTTGAGCGGTTTGCCGCAATCATGGGCGTATTTGAGCAACCCCAAAAGAATACCTGCAGACAATTTGTCGTCAAGGAAACGGCTTTTGATGTAGCCATCGCTCGTCACGCGGCTGCGCGGTTCAAATGCAACAATGTCACCGACGGCAATACCGAGCTTGGCAACGTCGTCGGCAGTGTGTACGTCGACATCGAGTACGACTTCACATGTGTCAAACGTGCGCTTGGCATCGCTGTAATTCGGGTTGACGTGTACGCTTGCATTGGCAAGTTGAAATGTGCCTTCGTATGTTTTGCCGTCGCGTGTGTATATGCGCACGTTTTCCGCCTCGGCATTGTTGGCGTTAAGTCCGCCAAGCTTGGTCAGGCGCAGGCGACCGTTGCCCTTTACTTCGGCAACCATGCCGCCCAATGTGTCGACGTGTGCGGCGCAACAAACGGCGTTGCCTTCGCCACCGACTTCGACAAACACGTTGCCCTTGTTGGTTACGGTGGGGTTGTATCCCAGGTCACGAATAATGTGGCACAGTCTTGCCGTAACGTTGGCTGTGTAGCCCGTAGGACTGTCTATTGTAAGCAGTTCCATTGCACGATCAACGGCGTAAGTAGTGTATTTTTTCATATGCTCCTCCGAAATGTTGGTAGTTGACTTTTGGTAAAGATTGATTGTATTCTTTAATTTGTTAAACTTTTATTCAAAGCTTTTGACTTATTCAAAAGCTTTTGGAAAAGGGGTTAGGGGAAAAACACTTTTCGTCGAAAAGGTTTTTCCCCTAAATCTCTCTTTTCAAATTACTTCTTTACTATCATTGCTCTCATTGCGTTCAGTATTGCGACAAAGCACACTCCGACGTCTGCGAGTATAGCGATTATCAGACCGAAGCTGATTTTATCCAGTATACCCACTGCGGACAACACAAGCACCGCAAATTTGATGGCAAGACTCAAAATAATGTTTTCCTTGACAATTGCCATAGTTTTGCGACTGATTTTCTTTGCCGTGGCAATGGCGGTGGGGTTGTCGTTCATCAACACAACGTCGGCGGATTCGATTGCGACGTCGCTTCCCATTGCGCCCATGGCAATGCCTACGTCCGCTGTTGCAAGTACGGGTGCGTCATTGATGCCGTCGCCTACAAATGCAACTTTGTGTTCACGGCGCAACTCTTCTACCTTGGACACCTTGTCTTGCGGCAACAATTGGCTGTAGTGTTGGTCAACGCCCACTATTTTGGCAATCTCGGCGGCGGTGCGTTCGTTGTCACCCGTCAACATAACGGTGGTGTTGCGGTCTGCTTTAAGAGCGGCAACGGCTTCGACAGCGTCATCTTTCAATTGGTCGGCAATGACAACATATCCTACAAACTTGCCGTTTTTGGCAACATACACAATGGTTCCGCGGTCGGCAGCAACGTATTCGACGTTGTTTTCGTGCATCAACTTGTCATTGCCGCACAGTATCACGTCGCCGCTTTCGGTGACTGCCTGTATACCGCGCCCTGCAATTTCTTTTACGCTTGCACCGGTCGGAGCCGTCGCAACTGCGCATATCGATAGTGCAATTGGGTGATTGCTGTACTGCTCGGCAATTGCAGCGGTGGCAAGTACATTGTCGCGGTCGGCTTGCGGATAAACTTCGTCGACGACAAAGTTGCCTTTGGTCAGCGTACCTGTTTTGTCGAAAGCAAACACGTCTACTTTGCTGAGCATTTCCAGGTAGTTGCTACCCTTTACCAATATACCGCGTTTGCTTGCGGCAGCAATACCACCGAAGAAACTGAGCGGTACGGAGATGACCAACGCGCACGGGCAGGACACAAACAAAAACATCATTGCACGGCGTAGCCACATTGTCCAATTGGCGGCTTGTCCGAACAGCGGTAACAACAGCGGTGGCAGAATGCCCACGGCAATTGCCATAAAGAACACGATAGGCGTGTAGTATTTGCTAAACTTGGTAATAAAGTTTTCGGCAGGCGACTTGACTGCGGAAACGTTTTCTACAAGGTCAAGTATTTTACTTACAGTGCTGTCTTCGTACAGACTTTCGGTGGTGATGTACAACACGCCGTCGAGATTTAAGCAACCGGAAATAACTTTGTCGCCGACCTTGGCGGTACGCGGTACGCTTTCGCCTGTGATGGCAGAAGTGTCGACTTGCGAAGTACCTTTGTTTACAACGCCGTCAAGGGGGATTTTGTCACCGGGTTTGACAACGATTGTCTCACCGATAGCTATTTCCGACGGATCGACTTCCGTTTCGACGCCGTCGCGAAGCACTGTGGCAATGTCGGGGCGTATGTCCATCAGCGCGGCGATGTCTTTGCGGCTTTTGCCTACGGCGTAATGTTGGAACAGTTCGCCGATTTGGTAAAGTAGCATAACGGCGGCTGCGTCGGGGTACTCCCCGATTGCAAATGCGCCGATAGTTGCGATGGTCATAAGGAAGTTTTCGTCAAACACATTGCCGTGGCAAATGTTTTCAACGGCGCGCCACAATACGTCGTAACCGACAACCAGATATACAACGGCAAACATGGCAAGCTCCACCCATTGGTTAAGCTCCAACGTAAAGTGTAACACCAATGACACGGCATACAACGCTGCGGCAATAATTATGCGTAGCAGCATTTTTTTGTTCTTGGACATTGTTTTCTCCTTGTTTAAAGGGTGCAATCCCGACAAGATTTATTGTCGGGTACACCCTTTGTCTGTAATGGAATTTTTTTGTACGTATGCAAAAATTCGCTACTTGTTACTAGATTTTAAGTATGCAGTCGGGTTCTACCTTTTTGCAAACTTTTTTAATCTCTGCCAATACGGCTTGCGGATCGTCGTGGTCGATTTCCACAGTCATTTTTTGCATCATAAAGTTGACGTTTGCATTGGTTACGCCGTTTATCTTTTTGACGGCACATTCCATTTTTGCGGCGCAATTAGCGCAATCGAGATCTTCCAAAGCGATTACCTTTTTCATAATTGTTTTCCTTGTATATATGTATTTGGTTCCTTGACGTGTCGGCTTTTACTTGCCGGACACGGGAAAGACAGCGGTTGTTGCGCGGAATTACTCTTTGATATGTTCCAACGCAAGACTGATGATGGAGTAGACATGCTCGTCGTCCAGGCTGTAATATACTTCCTTGCCTACGCGTTTGTTGCGCACAAGTTTGGCTTGGCGAAGTATGCGCAGTTGGTGGCTGACAGCCGACTTGGTCATGTTAAGCACGGTGCAGATGTCGCACACGCACAATTCTGCCTTGGTCAATGCCGACAGAATACGGATACGGGTGCTGTCGCCGAAGATTTTAAACAGTTCGGCAACGTCGACAAGCATGTCCTCGTCCGGCATGTCGCAAGTGACCTGTTCCACAACATCGTTGTGTACGTGTTCGTATTCGCAGATGTTTTTGTCCGTGCTCATTTCTCTCTCCTTTATGTCAATCGACAAACAGTTGAATAATTGTTCAACTGTTTACAGTATATGCCCCTTAATAGGATTTGTCAAACGTTTTTTACATATTTTGACAAAATTTTTTGAAAGTTTTTCAAATATTGTCGCGGTGGTGCGGCAAATGCATATAGTACTACCCGACGTCACTACAACTTTGTTGAATTAAATTGCCGTATTGCCGACATCGGTAACAACTTTTGCGTTGTGTAAATACAATATTGGTAGAGACAAATCTGCGTGGGCGGTGGTGTTGCGTGCGCCGAAAAGTTTCAAAACAAATCGAACAGGAGTGTACAAATGAGATGTTGTAACAACAATCCTCCGCGTTGTTGCGGCGGTTTGGTCGCAAACGATATCGAGCGCGACAGAATAGTAATTATCGAGCGTGGACCGCGCGGTCCGAGAGGTTTTACGGGACCGCAAGGCATTATGGGACCTCCCGGCGCGACGGGCGCAACTGGCTCGCAGGGACCTCAAGGTGTGCAAGGCATCCAGGGCGTTGCAGGTGTTACAGGCCCGACAGGTCCCACCGGTCCTACAGGTGTCCCCGGTGAAACAGGCACAACAGGTCCTACCGGACCTACGGGTGCTACAGGCGAGACCGGAGCGCAAGGTCCTCAAGGTTTGCAGGGTATACAGGGCGAAACCGGACCCACCGGACCGACCGGTCCGACAGGACCCACCGGCGCAACGGGTGAGGCAGGTACAGGTCTGGCGGCTTATGGCGGCTTGTATTCCACGTCGGATACAGCCGAAGCTCTGACAACAACGCCTATTCCGCTTACACTCGGCACCGAGTTGCCTGCCAACAACGTAACCTACGGTACGGACTCTGTGACAGTCACCAACGGCGGTGTTTACGAAGTTGACTACGGTGTGCGCGGCAGTTCAAGCGTAGGTACGACAATTACCGTCGCGGTAGGACAAAACGGCACTGCTCTCGGAAGCGCAACCACAACCGACACGGTTACGGCAGGCACGGAGCAACGTATAGGCGGCTCGACGATAGTCAACCTTAGCGCAGGCGACGTACTGACGTTACTTGGTAGTGGCGGTGAGGCTACCACATGGACGCCGGCAACGGGCGTCAACACCTACCTTGTGGTAAAACGGCTGGATTGACAGAGTAGTTTGCTCGTATCAGGGATAGTATCTGTTTGTAACCGTAATACGCGTTTCTTTTGCTCGTGTAAACGCACAACTATACTAAAAACTTTTGGGAAGCGGATTGCGGGGAGCGACGTATTTCGACAAAAAAGTTTCTCTCCGCAAAAATCCATTTCCAACCAAAAACAAAACAAAAAAAGACGTGCACGGATTGTGCACGTCTTGGTCGTTTGTAGACTATTGGATAGGCGTAACGTTGCTGGCGCGGAGTTTGCCGTTTTTGCCGTCCTCTTCGATGTCGAAGGAAACTTTTTGTCCGTCTGCCAACGTCTTGAAGCCATCAACATTGATTGCGGAGAAGTGAACAAACACGTCCTCGCCACCCTCATCGTTGGAAATAAAGCCGTAGCCTTTGCCTGCGTTGAACCATTTTACCGTACCTGTCATCTTGGTACCTCCAAAGAATTTTTGTAACCGATTCAAAAGATGAGCACCAACTTATATTTACGGAGCGGTCCGTCAAGGTCAATTGCCGTCTTAATCTTCTATTACAACAATGATTATAGTTGCTTTAAATTCAAATGTCAATACTGTTTTTTAATAATATAATAAATAATTGATTTGTTCATTTTTGATGCCGTTTTGTGCGAGTGACATGTCGTGGTAAAATCGCAGCAATTGTTGCACGGGAGCGATTTTGCACAAATAACCCACGTAATTGACAAAATCAACACATTTAGTCACTAAAACCCTTGTGTCTGCCGTCGGGTTGTGGTAAAATTATATATAAGTAAGTCGGCTTTGCGCATGGTTGTTTGGCGCAGCCGATATTGACTTACCGTGTAATATTTGCTGATCAGGGTGCCGACGGATGTGTATTATCGCCGATACAGGCACCGTCGAGACTGGGTTATGGTCAATAAGCGACAACTTTTAAAAACTTACAAAAACGGCAATTACTATGTCCGCATATACGATGACGGTACCAAGGTGCGTGTAGGTAAGCAAAATTTTGCACCGAAGTTTCCCGAAAATATCGACATCAAGATTACGTCATACTGCGACGGCGGTTGTCCGATGTGCCACGAGGACTCTTCGCCCGACGGCACGCATGCGGACCTTGCGCAACCGTTTCTCGACACACTTGTCGGCGGCACGGAACTTGCTATCGGTGGCGGCAATCCGCTTGCACACCCCGATTTGGAGCGGTTTCTCATTCGCATGCAGTCGCAAGGCGTGGTGTGCAACATTACCGTGCGTCAAACGCACCTGTTTGCCAACGTCGACTACGTGCAGTCGCTTATCGACCGTCGACTTGTGCACGGCGTAGGCATATCCTTTACCCAAGCCGACGAACAACTGTTTGATTTTTGCCGTCGCAACCCCAACTGCGTTATTCATCTGATACTCGGCATGCACGGTATAGACGTACTGAATGCTCTTGCCGACAAGGGGCTGAAGGTACTTTGGCTAGGCTACAAGCGTTTCGGGCGCGGTGCAAAATACTACTCGGCAGAGGTCGAGCGAAAGATTGCCGAAGTCAAGGCGGTGTTTTACGACAACATCAACCGCTTTACGGTTGTCAGCCTGGACAACGTCGCCATGAACATGCTTGATGTGGCAGGACATGTGTCTCCGCACAACTTTGCACGCCACTATATGGGCGACGAGGGGCGTTTTACAATGTATATCGACTTGGTGAAGAGGCGTTTCGCAATCAATTCCGTCACGCCCGAAAATAGGCGGTTTGAACTGACCGACAATATAACTACAATGTTTGCGCAGATACTTGCGCAGAAATCACCCGACAAGGAGTGACAGACTATGAGAGTAAGTATAAGAAGAAACGTATTTGAAACCAACAGCAGTACCGAACATACGTTTACGTTCAGTGTACAAGACGCGGCTACAGCCGACTTCAAAGGCAAAGTGCCGTTTGCGACGTTCGACAAAAAGGCAGCTATCATCCAGTGGCTTTATGGCGAATGCTACGGCAGGGCGGACAATTTTTTCATAGGCGGTTTGATGTTTTATCCCGACATGGCGGCGTCTCCAAGCAAGTTTAGCAAGGCGTTTCGCGACAAATTGTTCGAGATGACCGGCACCGACGAAAACACCGAACCCGACATGGTGGTGGACGAGATTTGCAACCTAATCACTATTGACGAAAACGAGTACTTTGCCGATCCCGATTTCAACTACGCTTCCAAGGTAAATATGATTGACTGGGAGCACGTCGAAAGCAACCTGTCGGAAAAAGAGTGCCGTACGCTTGCGTTGAAAATTGCGTTGTTTGTACTCTTCGAGTTTGACGGTCTGGCAGATTACGAAAAGATGTTTTTTGACGTTTTGCAAAACAAATTCAACGGCGAATCTTTTATCGAGATCGAGGGCGGTTTTCTGGCAGACCAAACGGTGATTATCGGCGAGTTGTACAATATATTTCACGACATTGTGTTGAAACTCGGCGGTGTACCTATCGACAAAATTATGGAAAGGGTAGGCTACGTGGGAATAGACGGATTGCTGAACGATTACTACGACTTCTCGGTGTTTTCCGACGAGTTGGGAATCGACACATCCAACTACAAACGCTACGCCGACACCCTGACAAAGTTGCTTACCGACGATACGAAGATTATTTTTGCAGAGTAACCGAGCTGTATAGGAG
>CAKQXG010000029.1 GCA_934281515.1 uncultured Clostridia bacterium
GCCGTTGGCAAAGTGGTATACGCCTCGTCCGTTGCGTTTGTCGTTGCGGTACTCGCCCTCGTACCAATCGCCGTCCGTCCAGTAGTACTTGCCGTGACCGTTGAACTTGCCGTCGACAAAGTCGCCGACATATTTGGTGCCGTCGGCGAAGGTATACGTGCCGGAACCGTTACGTTTGCCGTTTTTGTATTCGCCTTCGTAGGAAGCGCCGTCTTTAAACTTAAACGTGCCTCGTCCGTTGGGGTTGCCGTTGCCGTCTACCTCTCCGGTGTAGGTGCCGTTGTTGTTTGTAAACGTTGTTACGTCGCTGCCGCTGTTACCGCCACTGCTGCTTGAGTGACTGCCGTTACTTGCGGACGATCCGTCGCCCTTGCGCAGTACCTTTTTGCAGTCGCCGTCCACGTAGTCGCCTTCTTCCCAACTGCCGTCGGCAAAGTGGTACGTACCTACGCCGTTGCGCTTGTCGTTGCGATACTCGCCATC
This sequence comes from uncultured Clostridia bacterium, assembly GCA_934281515.1. Classification (GTDB taxonomy): domain Bacteria; phylum Bacillota; class Clostridia; order Christensenellales; family CAG-314; genus Fimimonas. The sequence goes on from CAKQXG010000029.1 coordinate 484, forward strand.
GAACCAATCGCCGTCCGTCCAATAGTACTTGCCGTGACCGTGGAAATCGCCGTTGACAAAGTCACCGACATACTTGCACCCGTCGGAGAAGGTATACGTACCGAAACCGTTGCGTTTGCCGTTTTTGTACTGTCCTTCGTAGCTTGCACCGTTGTTAAACTTAAACGTACCGTGTCCGTCGGGATTGCCGTTGCCGTCCACCTCGCCCGTGTAGGTGCCGCTGTTGTTAGTAAACGTTGTTACGCCGCTGCCACTGTTGCTGCCGCTACTGCTTGAGGAACTGCCGTTAGTTGCGGACGAGCCACTGCCCTTGCGCAGTACCTTTTTGCAGTCGCCGTCGACGTATTCGGCTTCTTCCCAACTGCCGTCGGCAAAGTGGTACGTGCCTACGCCGTTACGCTTGTCGTTACGGTACTCGCCCTCGAACCAGTCGCCGTCCGTCCAATAGTACTTGCCGTGACCGTGGAAATCGCCGTCAACAAAGTCACCGACATACTTGGAGCCGTCAGCAAATGTATATGTGCCGTAACCGTTACGTTTGCCGTCGACATACTCGCCCTCGTAGGTAGCGCCGTTGTTAAACTTAAACGTGCCGTAACCGCAAGGATTGCCGTTCTCGTCAAGAGTACCTGTATACGTGCCTGCATTAAACTGAACCGTACGGTCGGCAGTGCTTACACCGCCTGCACGCTCGTCGGACGAACTGCCGCTTGACGTGAAGTTACCGCCTGTGCCGCCAAGAAGATCTTCGAGATAGGCACCGCCGCGAGAAGAACTGCGGTTGCCGCCGTTTGAGGAAGAGCCGTTGCTATTGCTTGCAGTACCCTGACCGTTTCCGCTACGCAACACGCGTACGCATTTGCTGTTTCTGTATTCGCCGTACTCCCACGTACCGTCGGAATAGTGATATGTGCCGTAGCCGTTGCGCTCGTCCTCGAACCAATCGCCTTCGTACCAATCGCCGTTGGTCCAGTAGTAGGTGCCTGTACCGCTGAAATCGCCGTCGAAGAAATCACCGACGTATTTGTCGCCGTCGGCATAGTAGTAGGTACCTTTGCCGGTACGATTGCCGTTGCGGTACTCTCCCTCGTAACGTGCTCCGCTGGGGTAGGTAAACACACCGAAACCGTCGCGCTTGTCGTGATTAAACTCGCCGGAATACACCGTGCCGTCGCCGTAGTAGTAGGTACCTTGCCCGTGCATGTCGTTGTTGTACCAATCGCCTTCGTAGCGTGCGCCGGTGTTCCAATAATAGGTGCCGTGGCCGTGGCGTTTGTTTTCCGAGTTGACATCGCCCACGTAGTAACCGTTTTCGTAATTTTGTCTAGGCATAAAAACCTCCTGATTGTCCGTTATATGCACTTGCATTGCAGTCTGACACAAACAATTACATGCGCATTTTTATTGCATATTACTATTATACAACAGTCCACACAATTTGTAAACAGTTTTTGTAAAAATTGTTTATTTATTTTTTGTGATTTATCCGCCAATCTATACATTACTTGCAGCAGGCAGAGATAAGTTGCGCCGCCGTCAGCCGTTTGGGAAGATGTGCCGGTCGGTGCATTGTATTGACAAGTTATCGGGGTAGCTGACGTGTTCCAGAGTAAGTCCGCGCGACGGCATGGTGCGAAATTGCAATTTTTTGCCGTCAAGCATTGCCTGCACATCGTCAAGCGTGCGCTTGCCCTTGCCGACTTCAACAAGCAGTCCCACCATTATGCGTACCTGATTGTACAAAAAGGCGTTGCCGTTGACGGTAAATGTGATCTCGCCGTCATCCGCACCGCTGACCGCAAAACCATTGATTGTGCGCACTGTACCCTTGAGATTGCTGCCCGTATTCTGGAATGCGGCAAAGTCATGAGTACCGACCAACAGTTGTGCCGCTTGTTGCATTGCGGTGACGCTTACCGGGCGATACAGTTGCGCATGGTTGACATCCAGCGACGGTTTGCGAAAGGGCGAAACGTACACGCGGTAAACATAGGTTTTGTCGATCGCCGAAAAACGCGCGTCAAACTCGTCCTTGACAAACTCTGCGGCGGTGACGGCAACTGTCGGTGGCAAGGCAAGGTTGACCCCCAGACACAACTTGTAGGGGTTGACTGCCTTGTCCGTAACAAAGTGCGCCGCTTGCCCCGTAGCATGCACGCCTACGTCGGTTCGTCCTGCGGCGTAAATACGCACAAAGTCGCAATCGAAGTACCGTCCCAACGCATGTTCGACGGCATCCTGCACGGAGTTGCCGTTAGTCTGACTTTGCCAACCGCAAAAGTCGGTGCCGACATATTCTATTGTCAGTTTGATTTTTTGCATATCAGTAGTACAGCCAAATGAGATTTGCCCAACTTTGTTGATTACAATACACCACAAACACGGCTACAAATACCGAAACTGTCACAAATGCGCCAACTGCGTCGCGCCAGGACATCTTCATTGTGTTCAGTCGCGTGCGCTTGTCGGAGCCTTCGTAACAACGACTGTTCATGGCGTTGGCAAGCTCGTCGGCACGACGGAAACCGCCAACCAGCAATGGTATAAGTATGGGAATGAACGCCTTGGCACGCTTAACGATGTTACCCGTGTCGAAGTCGGCTCCGCGTGCCTTTTGTGCGCGAACAATACGGTCGGTTTCTTCGATGAGTCCCGGAATAAAAGACAGCGTAAGACTCATGATCAGCGCAAGATCCCTTACGGGGAAACGCACCACATTTAGCGGCGCAAGCAGGCACTCGATGGCATGAGTAAGGTCGACGGGCGTTGTTGTGAGAGTAAGCAGGTTGCTGCCGATGACAAGCAATGTAAGCCGCAACAGCATTTTTGCGGCAAACTTGATGCCTTCGTCGTAGATTTCCAACACCCACCAACTCCACAGCAGTGTACCGCGCTTGGTGAAAAACAGGTTAAGTACGGCGGTAAACAGCAACAGCACAAATATGCCTTTGACTGATTTGAGCACGCTGCCGAGCGGCACCTTGGAACACGCTACGACAAGCAGCAAAAACACGGCGATAAGCCCGAACACAGCAAAACTCGTCACAAAAAATATACCCACCATAAACAGCAAACACAATACAAGTTTGATGCGAGCGTCCATTTTGTGTACGAAACTGTCGGCAAAGTAGTACTGACCGAAGGTGACGTCACGAAGCATTCTTGTCACCTCCTTTCAGAGCGCATACGGCGGCAAAAACCTGTTCCACCGTACGTGCATCGTCGGGCAATGCGTATCCGTTTTGTTCCAACGTGTTGGCAAAGCGTGCCATCTGCGGCACTTCCAGTCCCATGGCGGTAATTTCCGTCTCCATACGGAACAGCGCACGCGGCGACATGTCATAAGCGACGGCGCCGTCTGCAAACACCACTACGCGGTCGGCGTACTCGTACACTTCGTTCATGTCGTGGGACACCATTACGACGGTTACGCCGTCACGTTTGTTTAACGTCTGTACAAGGTGCAAAATTTCGCTTTTGCCCTGCGGATCGAGACCTGCGGTAGGTTCGTCCAGCACAAGCAAATCGGGAGAAGTGACCAGCACCCCTGCCAATGCAACGCGACGTTTTTCGCCGCCCGACAGGTCGAAGGGGGATTTGTTGCGCACTTCGTCGAAATCCAGTCCGACGGTTTGTATCGCCTTACGCACAAGAGTTTCGAAGTCGGCTTTGTCGTAGCCGAAGTTTTTCAGTCCGAAGCACACGTCGTCATACACGCTGTCGGCAAACAATTGGTACTCGGGATACTGAAACACCATGCCGACCTGTCGCCGAAGAGATTTCAAATCGACCTTTTTGTCGGCAAGGTTGTATCCGAGTACAGACATGTTGCCCTTTTGCAGACGAACCAGTGCATTGAAGTGTTGCAAAAACGTACTTTTACCACTGCCGGTATGTCCTACGACAGCGACAAACTGTCCGCGTTTGATGTCGACGGATACGTCGTGCAAAGCGTACTCCGGTTGCTTGTTTTTAGGGTCGTAGGAGAACCAAACGTTTTGCGCAAATACTGCGCTGTCCGTTGGCGCGACAAAGGGCGTTACTTGATGTTTTGGCATACTTCACCCCCTAGCGCGGACGGATCGGACGTGTTTGTATCTACGTCGAAACCGACATTTTTAAGTAATTTGGCAAGTTCCACGGTACGCGGCGCACGCAGTCCCACCTTTTGCAACAACATGTCGTCGGCAAAGATCTCTTGCGGAGTGCCCTGTGCGACAAGATGTCCGTCATCCATTACAAACACATGGTCACAGTCGATTACTTCTTCCATAAAGTGTGTAATCAGCACCACCGTCATGCCGTTTTTGTTCAGGCGATGCGCAACGTCCAACACTTCTTTGCGCCCCTGCGGATCGAGCATGGCTGTCGACTCGTCCAGCACAAGCACCTGCGGTTTGATGGCAAGCGCACCTGCAATGGCAATGCGCTGTTTCTGTCCGCCGCTGAGTGCGTGTGGACTGCGACGGGCAAAATCGCTCATGCCGACAAGAGCCAATGCCTCGTCGACGCGCATACGAATTTCCGCCGACGGCACGCCCAGGTTTTCCGGACCGAAAGCGACGTCCTCTTCCACTATACTTGCCACCATTTGATTGTCGGGGTTCTGAAACACCATACCTACGTTTTTGCGGACTTCAAAAATAGTGTTTTTGTCGGCGGTGTCGATACCGAACACCGTCACTTTGCCACCGGCAGGTACCAACAAACCGTTAAGCAATTTGGCAAGGGTGGATTTGCCGCAACCGTTATGCCCGACAAGCGCGACAAAAGAGCCCTGCATAAGTTGTAAGGTCACGCCTTCCACACCTACGCATTGCTCCGCATTGCCCTGTTCGTCGTACGTTTTGTAGTAATAGCAAACGTTGTCAAGGCTTATTGCAATTTGTTTGTTGTCATTGTTCAAATCAGCACCGTCTTTAAATCAGATTATTGAATAAATATTATACAACAATTTATTGCCTTTTGGCAAACGATTGAGACAAGTTGAACATAATAGAGAAAATTTGACGATACAAGTAGCAAAGCGCCCAAAACCCGCTACTCGTCAACGTCAGATTGCATATTACAGTTCCACCGTAATACGCACTATTTTTCTGTCGGGAAACAAAGCTTTCATTTTGTCCTCCGACGAGGGAGCGCCACACTGTTCCGGAGCAATTTGCAACATGCTTTTAAGCAAGTCTTGTGCCATCATCATTGTGTTTTCCTCGCCGTAACCGCATGTCACGCCGCAAAAAATGTCGGGGAATGTGACGTTTGTAGCCGTAGGATCGTCTTTGTCCGTGTCAAACAACGCATAGTACGTGTATTTCATTTTATCCTCCCGTTTAGTCAATTTTTTCAACTTGTATACCCACAACCCCGTAATGCATTTCTTTTTCGGGCGAGTAATATCTGTACATGTCCGCAGGGTCGGCGACTTCGTCGTTTGCATACCCAAGCGCAATCTTGTCCCATGCGGCATACATATCTGCAAAGGTTGGATACCTGTACAGTCCGACCACACGGCACAGCAAGGTTTCTTCGTTTGCGGTGCACGTAAACAATATACAATCGCCCACATTGACAAGTTGTCGTTTTTCGTCGAATAAACGCATTTCTATTGTTTTAGCGCCACACTTAATAGCATTAAACGGCTGTAAGTGTAAATTCATATTGTGCGTCGTCATAGCTTCTTCTCCTTGTGTAACAGTATGTTTACCCCCTTTACGCCATATCGCAACGCAAGGTACAATGCAAGACTGCCGAAAAACGTGATAGGCATAAGAAAGTACCGCTTGAGCGTAATGCCGCATGCCAGACTGCCGACAATCAGGTGGAATACATACATGTAATAGGTAGCGTCCTTACCGAGAAACTCGTACACTATTCCACCGACCCTGCCTTGGCTTGCCTGCGGATACAACTTACCAAGACCGTCCAGTCCGATAATGAAAAATGCCGCCGACAGTACGTTACTCAGATAAAACTCCATTTCGACGATTGCTCGTTCGGCATAGGCTAGCAATGCAAAAACACAGCCCATGACAAGACAGCAAATCGTTTCGGATTTGTCCGCAGTGGCACCTTGCCGTTCACCTCGCAAAACATACCCCAGCGCAAACAGCGGAAGCGCCATAAACCACGTGTTGCGCAAATCGTGCGTTTCCAAAGAATAGTTTACAAACACATGCAAGTATCCCCCGAATGTCAACGAAACGGCGAGCAACACCACCGCAACAACACGATAATACTTGTCCAACCGTAACTTGCACGCAATGTAATGTACAACCGACAGCACAAACAGCGCGACAAGATACCACAAGTGGTAACCCGAAGTAACAGGCTCATTGACATGGAAAAAGTAGTAGATAAATCGCTCGCGAAACAGCGAAGCAAAAAAGTCGTTTACCGACGCGCCCCAATACAGTGTCATGACAAAATCGTACAGAATGTATACAACCATGGCAAACACAAAATACAACAGCGAGTTGCGTACAAAAGAAATGTTTTTGCGTTGTTGTTTTTCCGGCGAATCGGCACGATTGTAAAAACCGCTGATAACGAAAAAAGCAGGCACTCCCAGTCTGAACAACGGCAAAAACACACCGTCGCCAAAATGCACGCCCATAACCAACAACGTCAATAGATACCGAAAAATATCGACAAAAATATTACGCTTTCCCGTGTTTGTACTCATTGTTCTCCTCTTTCGCCCGCACAGCAAAAATACGGTAGTCTGCACGACTACCGTAAATATAATAAATTATTTCGAGTAAATAGTCAACAGGTTAGCGAAGATATGCGGATGCAGTTGTTGCAATACTCCGTCTCGCCACCTTTTGCAATTGCCGATACTCGCTTACACACCGACAATCCGAAGTTTTCGAAAAATGAAGCGGAGAGCATCTTTTGCTTAAAAAGATTCCCTCCGCAAACTCACTCGTAACAATAAACTATTTCTTTGCACCCTTGTAGCCTTGTGGATTGAGTTGTTGCCAATGCCACAAACTGTCGCACATATCGTCGATGTTGCGCGTTGCTTTCCAACCGAGTTCCTTTGCCGCTTTGTGTGCGTCGGCATAGCAAGCGGCAATATCACCGGGGCGACGTGCCTTGATTACATAGGGCAACTCACGTCCGCACGCCTTGTCAAACGCCTTGATTACCTGTAAAACGCTGTAACCGTTGCCGGTACCAAGGTTGTACACGTAGACGCCTTTGTTTTGCACGCCTTCGATTGCCGCAACATGCCCCAAAGCAAGGTCCACTACGTGAATGTAGTCACGCACACCCGTGCCGTCCGGCGTGTCGTAATCGTTGCCGAACACACCGATTTCGGGCAGTTGTCCGATTGCAACCTTGGCAATAAAGGGAGTAAGATTGTTGGGGATACCTTGCGGATCCTCCCCGATAAGTCCGCTGGGATGTGCGCCCACCGGGTTGAAGTAGCGCAACAGAACAATCGTCCAATCGTTGTCCGACTTGTACAAATCCTGCAACATTATCTCCTGGAAATACTTGCTTGTGCCGTAGGGGTTGGTCGTACCGCCCGTCTTGCATGTTTCGTCAAGAGGCAGACGTTCCGGGTCTCCGTACACCGTTGCGGACGAGCTGAACACCATCTTTTTGCAACCGTGCGCGCGCATAGTTTCAAGCAAAACCAATGTGCCGTACAAATTGTTGTCGTAGTATTCCAACGGCTTGGCGCAACTTTCGCCTACCGCCTTTAAACCTGCAAAGTGAATAACCCAATCGATCTTGTGTTCGTCAAATATTTTTTCCATCAATTCGCGGTCTCGTACGTCGCCTTTGTAAAAGACAACTTCTTTACCCGTAATCTGCTTAACGCGTTCGAGTGCAACTTCCGACGAGTTGGACAGATTGTCCACCACAACCACTTCGTAGCCGCGATTCAACAGTTCTACGTCGGTATGCGTACCTATGTATCCTGCGCCGCCCGTAACAAGTATCTTCATATTACTCCTCCTTTACGGCACGCCCACGGCGTTACCGTTTTGTATATTATGTCGCACTTTGCACAATTAAATGTTGCAAAGCAATATGTTTAACAATGCTTACTGCAACTTTTCCACAACAATGCCGTCGGCAATATCCGCTTGGTAGAATGTGGGTTGATAGCCGATCTTTTGCGTGTATGCCGTTGACACCGTTTGTTTGAAGTCGTCTACCGCACTGCGTTCGACAATGCTTATCGTACAACCGCCAAAGCCTGCGCCCGTCATACGGGAACCGAGACATGCAGGGTGCGACTGAGCCGCTTCGGCAAGTGCGTCAAGCTCGTCACCCGTCACTTGATATTTGTCACGCAAAGACGCATGCGAAGCGTTGAGCAATTGTCCCAAGCGCACAATGTCGCCGCTCTTCATTGCTTCTACAGCCTGTTCCACACGATAGCACTCGTACACCACGTGTTCGGCACGTTCGCGCACGGGCTCGGGCAAATACTGCTTGTACTGCTCGAACATACTCGGCGTAACTTCTGCAAGGCACGTGACGTCGACGTACTTTTTGAGAATTTCCAACGCCTGCTCCGTTTCGGCGCGGCGTTCGTTGTATTTGCTGGTGATAAGACTGTGCGGCTTGTTGCAATTGGCAATGACAAGCGCATAGTTGCCCAACTCAAGCGGCACGTATTCCCTCGTCAATTTGGCGCAGTCAAGCAAAATAGCGTGGTTTGCTTTGCCGTTTGCCGATGCGTACTGATCCATTATGCCGCAATTGACGTGAGCGTATTCCCGCTCCGCCTTTTGCGCAAGCAATGCAATCTCAACGGGGTCGATCGGTTCGCCCGACATCAACGCAAGCGCGACAAGAGTTGACACTTCTATCGCCGCCGAACTCGACAATCCGCTACCGAACGGCACTGTGCAATCCTGCAACATATCGCAACCGACAAGTTTGTGACCTGCCTGTTGCCACACGTAAGCGCAACCTGCCTGATAATTGCCATACGGCAAATCGTGATAGTTGTCTATGTCGGCAATGTCAAGCGTCACCTTGTCGGGCAAAGTGGTCCACTCGATGTTTATTTTGTCCGTGCCGTTGGGGCGTACGTAAACGGTGTTTTTGAGCGACAGCGCGGCAGGAAAAACTTTACCGCCACAGTAGTCAACATGTTCGCCAATGATATTTACCCGCCCTGCGGCAGATACTTTGTAGGTGTAATCACTGTTTTTCAAATCCGATACCCTCCAAAAAGCGTATTGTTTGTTGTTCGTCCTTAAACACTGCGGTGTTTTGCAAAATGCGGTAGCACACACTGCCAAGCTCGTCTTGCATAGCGGCATGTACGCCTTCTGCCGTCCAATCCTTTACAAGTGCCTTGGTCTCGTCGTAAATCATGGCAAAGTCAATCAGATCGTCGGTCAGTTTGCCGTCAAGCAAACATTGCTCCACTTGTGCGAGTTGGTTGACAAGCCGACCCGGCAGTATAAACAGTCCTTGCGCCTCTATCAAACCTATGCTTTCCTTCTTGATTACGTGAAACTCGGGATGCGCGTGAAACACGCCGTCGGGATACTGCTCCGAAGTAATGTTGCAACGCAAAATGACGTTCATTTCGTACTTACCGTCACACACTCGCACAGTGGGACTGACGCCGTTGTGTTGACCTTCTTCGTCATGCGCCACAATGCCGAGCGAGCTGTCGGAAAAATCGTTCCACGCCACGCGTATTTTGTCGGCGACTTCCACCAGTCTGTCACGATTGGCAGAAACAAGGCGAATACACGTACCCGGCCAATCGACTATGCCGATGTCGATATCTTTGTAACCTGCCGGGGTCAGCTTGGTGCGAATTGCCGCCTTTTGCAAAGGCAGTATCTCTCCGCCGCCCTGATAGTGATCGTGAGCAAGCACACTGCCTCCGATACGGGGCAATGCTGCATTGCTACCGATAAAGTACTCGGGAAACAGCCTTGCAAACTCCGTCAGATTCCACAAAGTCTGTCTGTCCACACGCATAGGTACGTGCTGTTTGTTGACGCAGATACCGTGTTGATAGAAGTATCCGTAGGGACTGAATTGCCAAAAATACTCGTTGTCGCCAAGATCTATGTCGGTTGTACGCAAGGTGCATTTGTTGCGCGGAGCGTAACCCGTGTTTTGTTGGCAGATTACGCACTTGGGGTAGCCTCCCTTTACGCTGTTGCCGCTGGCTGCCTTCTTGGGGTCGCGGAACTCCGGCTTGGCAAGGTTGATGGTAACGACAAGTCCGTGACTGTCAAAGCGCGGATTTTTGTCCAGCTGAGCCTTTTTGACGTAGGTGTTTTTGACGCAGTAGTCGTACAACCAACTCATACCATCCATATTGTTGCCGTGCAGCCCGCTGTTGAACCGTACGGCAGAATCGACATAAGACGGGTCACGTGACAAAAAACCCATCACTTTGTCGCACCAATATGCGCCGTCCTCACGTGCAAACAATCCTTCGGCAACGCAAGCGTCGACAAATGCCGACAATAACTCGTCTATACTGCCATATTCGGCACCGTCCGCTTCGTCGGGATTGTATGCGGCAACGCCCAACATATCGACAATACCGTTGCCTTTGTACACCTTGTCACGCTCGTCAAGGTCGAGATTGCAATATGCGTAGTCAATCAATTTGTTTATACAACACGAAACACTCATCGGGACACCCTCGAAATAAATATTTACAATTACATATTATGTCACTTTTTGCACGTAAAACAAGAAAACATCGCACGACAACATGGACAAATATTGACTTTTTGCAAATTGTATTGTACAATGAAGTAAAAATACACCTACAAGGGCGGTTACAATGAAGGCAAAACGCGAAATACTCAATTACAACAACAAAAGCGGCGTTTGGGCAGGCAAATACCGCAATTCTCACAATTTGCCCCACTGGCACACCGAGTGCGAGTTGCTGTACGTGCAGGAAGGCACAATAGACATTTTTTGCGGCAATCAGCAGGACACCTACACGGCGGGGCAAGCGTGTTTCGTGCCGCCCGAAACAATACACTACATGCATGCGCAAACTCCGGATACCGTGCTTGCGGTAATCATGTTTAACTACGGCATTGTAGAAAGCATACTAGGCGACAGCACACTGACCGACCCCAAAATTACGCGCGACTACGGCATTGCCGATGTCTACGCCGAAGTCAAGCGCGAGTTGACTGCGACCCTGCCTTACTTTGAGCAAAAAGTATGCGACAAGTTACGTGATTTGTTTATTGACATTGTACGCGCCGAACCCGTCTCGCCACGCAAAAAGGAGAACTCCACCGCATTACAGCTACGACGGTTGCTTGACAAAATAGACAACGACTACGCCTTGATTACATTCGATGAGGCATGCCGCTTTATGACTTTGGAACAAGCGTATTTTTCACGTTACTTCCGCCGATACGTAGGTATGAGTTTCAGTAAATACCTCAACTACGTCAAGGTGGACAATGCAGTAAGACAACTGAAACAAGGCACGTTGTCGGTGACCGACGTATCGGTGAACTGTGGTTTTGACAGTATACGCACATTCAACCGCAACTTTAAGGAAATGACCGGCTACGCGCCGACCGAACTGCCTGCCGACTTTGTAATGGCAGAGTACTTTGTACACAGCGCAGAAAACTTCAACCCCACAAGCACGGAAACATCGCTGATAGAATAACAACTTGCCACCGTCCATTTCAAGACGGCGGCAATATTTTTGCCTATTCTATTACTTCCCAATGCCCCTTTTTATTTGAGCCTATGTGTTTGAATTTTGTACTCTTTTTAAACAACCTTTCTACAGTTGATTTTGAAACGTTTGTCTTATCTGCGATTTCCTGCACCGTTATTGATGCATTTTTTCTAATCAAATCGATAACAACATCTTCCAATCGATCATTTATACCGTCATTTATACCGTCATTTATACCGTCATTGGGGGATATAACATCATCTCGCTTACAAAACGGAATTGTTACTTTTATCATGTTTTCGGAAAAAGTATAGGCGTTTTCACCATACTCTCTCACCACAACAGGTACTCCGTGACCGGAGTGTTCGACAATACCGCATTGAAGAAAAATTTTCATAAGAGCTTTGTTTACAGGTTCGGTTTTGCCGGACAAAAACTCTTCCCTTGTCAGATTTTGTGGAATGCCGCCATAAGAAACAATTTCCAATCTATCATCAAACCAATAAACGGACGGTGCCAACTCTTCAGACCACTTGTTGTGTACGCATGCATTTATCCAAGCTTCCTTGAAGGCTTCTTCATTAAACAAACGTTGTTCCCTTCTCGGACGAACCGACACATCTATAAATGTCTCGTTTAATGCGTCGCAATAGTTGATAACCTTTTCAAGAGATTCTATAAGGCAGGTAAAACCATATTCGTTACGTTTTACAAACACCGACTTATCCGTGCCCTTAAATACAGCAACTTTTATAGAATTCATATTCTCGTCGGCAAGTATGTCCGCAAGAATATTAAATCTACCGTCCGCAGTAACCAAACAAAAATTTCTGTAAAAAGAGTCTTCGTTTATATGAATACCGTGAGAAACAAGATATTGCTTAAGTTTGTTAAACGTGTAGTCATCACGCAAAACGGGGATATCTTTAATTGACTTTTCAGGCAAAGAGACAATTTCGGCATATCGTTTGTCAATTTGCTCTTCAGTCATACTGCGACACGTCGTGCCTACGCGGATAAAGCAACCGGCTGCACTCCTTCCGTATTTCTTGATATAGTACAATGCGTTGCCTTTGCTTACCTTTATTTCTATCACATTTTTGCCGTCCACGCACTTGGTACCCAAATCCACATAAGCTTGCGGATTTGGCAAAATCTGCGTGGTAATTATGTCGGCAATCCGCTTCTGCACTTCATCCAAATCGGCAATGCCCAGCACCGTCCCGTCATCGTCAACACCGATGTATATCGTGCCGTCAAAACTATTCAAAAACGCCACCATTTCTTTCGGTAAAGTATCGTTCAAGACCTTCTTCAATTCAGTTCTTTCGGTTTCTTGAAAAGTCATTTTTCAAACCCCACACTTAATTGCTGTATTTTATTATAGCATTTTTTTAGAGCTTTTACAAGAGTTGCAGCGTGTTCGTTGAAAGCAATTTGTCAATCAAGTTTTGTCAGACACTGTATCGTCTATGTCTTTATCATCGTGTTCGAGTTGACCGTTGCTTAGTTGTTCGTCAGCTGTTGGCTGACGGTCATTGTCGCTCGTCTGCCTCGGTTGGTCGTCTGTTTGTTCGATTGATCGCCCGTACAATATGTAGTCAAACGATTGTCCCGTCGACTGCTCCAATGTAGCTACAAACGACTCGTCGTAATACTTGCTACGAGCAACCGACTTCCACTTGCCTCGGAACAAAAATCCTGCCGTGATGCCCAACGCGTACACAATCATAAACAACGGAAACATCAATATTGCCGGCAACAACTTTTTAAGCGGCGTGCCAATCTTTTTGCGATCCAGCGCATACACCAGAAACGCCTGTGCGATAAACGGTATCAAGAAGGCAAACAACAATATGTACACCACGTTCATCACTTCCGCCACAAACTGCGCATCGGATAGTGGCGCAAGACACTGACTGAACAGCAAAATGTAGTACGTCGGAAACCACAGACAGCACAACCCGGCAATGGGAATAAACAACAACGTCAGGAACATATCCAGAAACGAGTACCGCAACGTGACGAAAAACAGCCCGAAACACTTCAAACCGTGAGTGAAAAACAGTCGCAGCAGCCCTTTGCCCATACGCATGTTGCGCACAAACAGCTGTCCTACGGATGTAGGTTGGTCCTCGTACACAACCGCATCCGACACATACTGCGCCTTGCGCTTCTTAAACAGTTGATTACAGGTAAACTCGGCGTCTTCGCTGTAAGTCATTGCCGTCCAACCGCCGTCCTCGCGCATTATGTCCGCAGCAAACATCATACCGCCGCCGACAAGCATTTCGCCGATACTCAACGCAGAACGAGCGTGACAGTTGAAACGACAATCGCGTATGTACCACAGTCCAGAAACGCCCGACACCACGTTTTGCGTAATATTGGTTGCGTGGTTGTAGCCGCGCGCAAGTTGCACGCCGCTATCGAATGCGTCGTTCATTTTGTCGATGTAGTCGGCAAGAGGAAAGTTGTCCGCGTCAAACCGCACAAAGGCTTCCACTTCGGGAAACTCCTGCAAAATATTGGCAATACCGTATTGTAAGGCATATGCCGCACCGCGACGTTTTGCGTCGGGATCGTTGCGCTCGTACACGATTGCGCCCGCTTGCCTTGCCACTTCGGCAGTGTTGTCGTTACAGTTGTCGGCGACGACAAATATGCGGTACTTGTCGGCGGGGTACTTCTGCAAGGTAAGGTTCCTTACCGTCGCGCCGATAACGCCGCCTTCATTGTGTGCACAAATAATCACGGCAAACGTGTGCTTGACCTTTGCCGCAGGGTACTTCTTCGAACGCAAGAAAAACAGGAACAGATATATTATCTGAAAGGTAAACGCCACCGAGACGATACCTATCACAACGTTGTTTATTATACGGATTACTTCCATTTTATCTCCTTTGCTTGTTGCAACACCATTATATGACATTTTTCTACAAATGGCAATCGTTTGACAACCAGCATCGCAAACCAGTGGTCATTTGGCAACTTTTTGTAAATTTTTTATCGTTAAACAAACCGAAAGCGGCAAAGCGTTCATTTTTGAACGCGTTTATAAATATTTACAATATGCACTAGTTGGTATTGCTAGGATAAATATATCCTATATTTTGTTTTAATAAATTTTTCGAACGCTATTGACATATACTTTCGGTGCGTGTATAATAGTAAAGTACTACATCGGCGCAATGCGGAAGGCGGCAAAGGCACTTTCGCTCAAACCACATGCCGATTTGGAGGAATTATGGCAAGTTTACAACTCAACCACATCTACAAAGTGTATCCCAACGGCGTAAAGGCGGTAAACGACTTTACCATGGACATTGCCGACAAGGAATTTATCGTGTTTGTCGGACCGTCCGGTTGCGGTAAGTCCACCACGCTGCGCATGATTGCAGGTCTGGAAGAAATAACCGCAGGCGAACTGCGTATCGGCGACGTAGTTGTCAACGATATGGAGCCGAAAGATCGCGACATCGCAATGGTTTTCCAAAACTACGCACTGTACCCCCACATGACCGTATACGAAAATATGGCGTTCGGTCTTAAACTGCGCAAGGTACCCAAGGACGAAATCGACCGCAAGGTACGTGAAGCTGCCGAAATCCTCGGCATAACGGAGTATCTCGACCGCAAACCCAAGGCAATGTCCGGCGGACAACGCCAACGTGTGGCACTCGGCCGCGCCATCGTGCGTGAACCGAAGGTGTTCCTTTTGGACGAACCTTTGAGCAACCTTGACGCCAAGTTGCGTACCGCAATGCGCAGCGAAATCAGCAAACTGCACCACAAGTTGCAAACTACATTCATCTACGTAACCCACGACCAGGTAGAAGCAATGACCATGGGTACCCGTATCGTAGTAATGAAGGACGGCTTTGTACAACAAATCGACACGCCGCGCAACCTGTACCGCTTCCCCTGCAACAAGTTTGTGGCAGGCTTCATCGGCACGCCGCAAATGAACTTCTTCGAAGGCACGCTTAAACTGCACGACGGCGACAAAGTGCTTGTCAACTTTGCCAACACCGACGTACAAATCGACACGCCGTACAGTTTCTTCACCAAGGCAGACCGCAAGTACCTTGACGGACAAAAACCCGTTACGTTGGGTATCCGTGCAGAACACATCAGCGTAGATCCCAACCACTATCCCTTCAAAGCAAAGTGCCGTGTATTCCACCTGGAAGAGCTTGGTACCGAGTGCCAGGTATTTGCCGACCTCAACCTCAACAGCGAAGACACCGTTGCCGAAAGTCCGACGCGTATCATCATCAAGGCACTTGCCGGCACGGAATTCGAAATCGGTCAGGTAATCGAAATCAGCATGGGCTTGGAGCACTTGCGCGTGTTCGACTCCGAAACCGAGAAATCCATTGCGCCTCGTATCCCCGAACAAATCATTGTCGACGGCGAAGTGAAGGCGGACAAGCTTAAAATGCTCGGTACAACCATCGCATTGCCGCAAGCAATCAAGGCACCCGACGGCAAATACGAAATTATCATTCCCACCGCTGCCGTACGCTTGGGCAACACCATCGATGCAACCGTTGTCGGCGAAGAAGACGTCAACGGACAACGCCTTGTACATCTGCAAATCGGCGACCGCGTGTTGTTTGCCATTGTAGACAAAGACGTAGAGTTGAAGAAAGACGCCGCAGTCAAAATCGACATCGACATCAAGCAAATTACAATCGAACAAAACAACGAAGTTGTCGTTTCTCCGCTCAACCTTGTCAACAGCCTCACGGGCAAACTGTGCAAGGAAAAGATTGTGGTAGAAAAGGAAGTAAACGGCAAAGTGAAGAAAGTAAAGGATTTTGCTTTCCATCTGGAAATTGCCGGTCACCGTTTCGAATGTCCTCGCGCGCTTGCAATGCGTATCATCAACGGCGGCGGTCAGGACATCTTCAACAAAGATTTGGAAATTAGATTCAGCCCCTACCAAGTCACTATCGCAAGCGACGGAATACAAGCAACCGTAGAAAGCAACGCTCTGTACACCAACGAAACATTTGCCGCATGCAAAGTCGGCGACAGCACAATCAACGTGTCTGTCAGCGGTAATGTCGACGGTGACGTGGCACTTGTACCCGACATCAACGAAGCGGAAATCATCGAAGTCGCACGCAACATCAGACTTGCATAACAACCTTACTAAACCATACTTAAAGC
>CAKQXG010000030.1 GCA_934281515.1 uncultured Clostridia bacterium
GCCCCAACCTTGACTACTTTGCAATCGAACTTGCCTAACTAGTCCTTAGTCCAATAATGTCGGGCGGCGAGCAAATGCCGTCGCCCGAACCACAAACCTTTGACGGATAAAAGATTTGGAGTTTGACAGATGAACAAATTGATAAAAAACTTCACTCACGCTTTTGTAGTGTTGTGTTTGCTACTGTTGTTTTGCGTGGACTTTGTGGCGGCGAGCTTTTCTACCACAATTACACAAGCGTTGTGCGGCTACGGCATCGATCTCGATTCCGAAGGCTCCAAGCAGGCGCGAGCCGAAGGCATTGCCTTGACGGAAAAGATCTGCGAAGAAGGCATAACCTTGCTTAAAAACAAAGATAATGTACTGCCCCTGTGGGACTACAACATCAACGTGTTTGGATGGGGCGGTTGCGACAACGGCTTTATCAACCAAGGCACGGGATCGGGTGCAGGTGGCGGCGACGCGGTAAAACTGTACGACGGATTGCGGCAGTCGGGCCTGATGCTTAACGAGGAATTGTGCGACGACTACAATGCTTTGCCGCTGTCCCGCAAAAACGTCGACGCCGACACAATCGACACCAACATAGTTGTGGCTTCGGACGACTTTTTGACCGACGAGCGCATAGACAACGCCAAGGCCTTTTCTGACATTGCAATGGTGGTGTTCTCTCGTCGTTCGGGCGAGGGCGCCGATTGCAGTAAGTATCAGAAAGTAAACGGAACAAGGCGTAACAACGGCCGTACCTATCTTCAATTATGCGAAGAAGAGGAAAATCTGTTGCGCACGGTACGTAACAACTTCGGCACGGTGATAGTGGTACTCAACACAACCAACTTGCTGGAATGTGGCTTTGTAGACGACTACGACGTCGACGCCGTGCTTGCGGTGTATGCGCCGGGCAACAACGGTATCGTTGCGCTGGGACGTGTGCTTACGGGCGAAATCAACCCGTCGGGACGTACGGTGGACACATATACATATGACCATACGACCAATCCTACCTACGTCACAAGCGGACTTGAAAGTACGGGTTTGTACACCGCAAACGGTATTCAAGTGGCGTATGTGGACTACAGTGAGAGCATTTATGTCGGTTATCTGTGGTACGAAACTGCATGGAAAGACGGCTACTTCGAGCGCAAAGGCATGCAGTACGAGGACGTTGTGCAGTACCCGTTCGGATACGGACTCAGTTACACTACGTTTTCCAAAACGGTGGAACAAATCGGTATACGCAAGCAGGGTAGCGACATTGTAACGCCGTTGTCGTCCGTACGTAACGTGGAACTTACCGACGAAGTTGTCGTCAAGGTGTTTGTCAAAAACGAGGGCGACTTTGCAGGACAGGAAGTAGTGCAATTGTATTACAGCGCACCTTACACCAAGGGCGGCATAGAAAAACCTGCGATTAAACTCGGCGACTTTGCCAAGACAGGACTGCTTGAACCGGCCGGTAAGGGCGAACAGTTGGAGTTGAGTTTTGCCGTGTCCGACATGAAGAGTTACGACTGCTACGACGTCAACAACAACGGCTTTGCCGGGTACGAATTGGAAAAGGGATTGTACACATTGAGTTTGCGCGACAATGCGCACGCCGTGACGGAGCTTGCCGACGGCAGCAATGCGGAATGGACGTTTAACATCGGCAAGGACTTCCGCATCGAAACCGACGAAGTGACGGGCGCAACGGTAAGCAACAAATTTACTACGTTTACCAATGCGACAAGCGGAGCCGCCAGTACACGTACCGAAGAAGCAATCAACAGCGGCATGAAGGCGTTTTCCGTTGACGGAACCGACGCGGGAGCAAACATCACATATTTGTCACGCGCCGACTTTGACAAGACGTTTCCTACGGCAGAGCCGAACAACCGCACAATGAGTGCCGAGCTTGCTAAAACATACGAATGGAAAGCCAAGCCGATAGCAAACGACAGCGACGAAATGCCGACAACAAGCTCCACGGCAACCAACTACAAGCTTGCCGATATGATGGGCGTTGCCTACAACGACCCCAAGTGGGACGCACTTGTGTCGCAACTGAGTAAAAACGAGTTGTTTGACCTTATTGCAAACGGCGGTTATCGTCAGAAAGCCATCGAATCCATCGACAAGCCTTCCTGCGTGGAACTTGACGGACCGCAGGGCATATCCGTCTACATCGGCGGCAAGGGCAACACGACCAACTACCCTTGCGAAACAATGCTTGCTGCTACCTGGAACTGGAAACTGGCATATCAAATGGGTCTGGCTGTCGGCAAGGAGGCACGCGAGGCCAAGGTCGACGGTTGGTATGCGCCCGCATGCAACATACATCGCAGCCCGTTTAGCGGACGTAACTACGAGTACTACAGCGAGGACGCAACGATAAGCGGCAAAATGGCCGCATACACCGTCATCGGCGCGCAGGAAAACGGTCTGTATCCGTACGTCAAGCACTTTGCCGCCAACGACACCGACTATCTTCGCGGCGGCAAGTACACATGGATGACCGAACAAGCCTTCCGCGAAGTGTACCTTCGCCCCTTCGAAGTGGCGGTAAAAGACGGTAAGGCAATCGGCATCATGAGCAGTTACAACCGTATCGGCGCAACACGCGCTTCGGGGTGCTACTCGTTGTGCACCGAGGTTTTGCGCGAAGAGTGGGGGTTCTGCGGAAGCGTAATCACCGACGCGTTTTACGACACGCAACAACAGGACGCCGACGAATGTATTCGTAGCGGCAACGACTTGTTGCTAAGCAACCCCGGATTGAATGTGTTCCACGATATGAGCACTGCAACGGCGGTAAAGCAAGCGCAACGTGCCGTCAAGAATGTGCTTTACACCTACATCGAAACGCGCTATCAGGCAAGTATTGCCAAAGGTCTGGACCTTGACAGCGTAATCGGTCAGCGCAACGAAGTGTTCGCATGGTGGATACCCGTGCTGGTGGCAGTCAATGTGCTGATCGTCGCAGGTTTGCTTTGGTGGGAATACAGGCAAAATAAAGACGTGATAAATGCATTTTTCTTCAAAGTATTCAAGCGCAAAGACAGCGCGGCACAACCGCAGCGATAACTCTATTTGCAAACGGCTTGTGTGTGTGATGTAATTAAAAACTTAATACGTATACAAAAATTGCCTGCATTTCTTACGAAGTGCAGGCAATTTATTTTGGTTCGATCGGTGTATTTGCTGCGGTTACTCGTCATGGACAAGTGCGTCGTTGAGCGTTGCTGTATGGGTGTAAGAAGGTCTAGTTTTTGGCAAATTGCCCGATTGCCTTTGTCAGCGCGGCGTAGTCGGCTTTTACCTTGACGAAGGCTTGATCGGCATTGTCAAATGTGCGACGGCGCAGTATCTCCGTCAATTCCGCTGCCGATTGTCCCAGCGTGACAAATCCTAGGTTTTGGCTAGTGCCTTTAAGCGTGTGTGCCGCAACAAAGGCGTTGTCTATGTCGCGGTCGGCCATTGCCTTGGTCAGCTTTGCAAAACTGTCGTCGGACAGAAATTTTATGGCAAAACGAGCTACGTTCTCTTCGGAAATAAGTCTGCTTTTCACTTCTTCGACGTTTCCGCCCGCAATCAGGTACAATTCCTTAATCGTCATCTAAAAATCCCCCCCCCCGAATGTAACAGTTGTGTTATGGCTCGCACAAGTTTGTCCCCGTCAATGGGTTTGGCGATGTGTGCGTTCATGCCTGCCGTTCGGGCGGCTTTGATGTCATCGGCAAATGCGCTTGCCGTCATTGCAACAATCGGTACCGTCTTGGCGTCGGCACGGTCCATATCGCGTATCGTGCTTGTTGCCGTCAGTCCGTCTACATTGGGCATCATCACATCCATCAATATCACGTCTATGCCGCCGACTTCGCTCCCGGCAAATATGTCTATCGCCTGTTTGCCGTCGGCTGCATGTATAACGGTTGCCCCCGATACTTGCAACATAAACTCTACAATTTCGTAGTTAAGTTCGTTGTCCTCGGCTACAAGCACGTTTCTGCCGCTCAACACTTCGGATGCGGCAACAGTCGGCACCTTGGATGGTTCCGTTGCCCAACCGTCAATGGCTTGCAACCTGATGTGTACCGTAAAGGTGGTGCCTACGCCTTTCTTTGTGTTGACGTCTATCGTCCAGCCTGCCTTATCGACAAGTTTGTTGACGATTGACAAGCCCAATCCTACGCCTTCGAGTGTTTTGCCGTCAGCCCGGTTTTCCCGTTCGAACGGCTCGTACATCTTCTGCACAAACTCCTTGCTCATGCCCACGCCGGTGTCGGCGCAGATAAAGTCGAATGTGGCATAACCGTCCACAAAACCTGTTTCGGTACACGTTACTGTCACGTTGCCGCTCGGTTTGTTGTACTTTATTGCATTGGCGATAAGATTAGAAAAAATGCGTTTAAGTTGCGTCTTGCCACCAAACAGGAAGTCGTGTTTGATGTTGCGTGTTTTTGCGACAAATGTAAGTCCTGCTTCTTTGGCTTGTATGGCGGTAAAGGAAGTTACTTCTTCAAACAGTCCCGTCAATACAAACTTTTCGTCTTTCCAGTTGATATCTTCTTCCGTGGACAGTTGGTTCATTTCCAAAAGGTCGTTGACAAGATCCAGCAGGTAGTCGGACGTCGCCCAGATCTTTTGGCGGCACTCTATCTGCTTTTCCATATCGTCGGGGTAGTAGTCGCCGATCTTCAACATTCCGCGTATGCCGTTTATCGGGGTACGCAAGTCGTGGCTCATGCGGCGCAAAAAGTCGGTTTTGACTTCGTTTGCACGTATCGCTTGTTGAGCAAGTTTTTCCTTTTCGGCGGAGTATATTTCTTCACGGCGTTGTTCTTCCATGCGCTTGCCGTACAGCATTGTGCTGCGCAAAACCACAAGTATTGCCACTGCAAGCAGGTACAGCATCATTGTGTATGACATCATTGTCGACCGCTGCGAAAACACTTCCGAAGAGGGCATGTACGTGTAGATGTACATATTTTTTACCTTGGAGCGTATGCCGTAGTAGGTGGTGCCTTCGTCCTCGGCAATCAGCAGAGTGTCGCTTGTTTCGTTTTGACGGAGTTTGCGTACCACGGGGACTTCGTTGGCAGTCATGCCGACCGTTTCGCCGCTGTTTGTCGCAAGTATGTTGATACCGTCGGTTACGACAACAACTCCGTCGGAACCGAACACATAGCCTTTCAGCAAGGTGGAAATGGAGTATCTGTCGCTTTCTACGCTACTTACCATTCGGCGGCGATAGCATAGCACTGTGCCTTGTCTGTCACTACGCGCAACTAATGCGCAGTCGTAGTAGTAGCCGTTGTCAAGTAGGCGCTCGGAGTGGCACTTAAACAAATCTTCGGCGGTAGTATCAAATCCGTCAAAGTGTTGCTTAAACACATCTGTATTTGTTTCGTGGTCGAAGTAGTACGCAGCAACGGTTTGCCCTTGTTCGCCATTAGTAGTGACAATAATTCCGTTTAGTCTGTTTCCCTCGGCTTGCGCGGCAATCTGTTGTGTAAGGTCATCGGCTTGGTAGTCTAGTATACTGCGTATGGCAAACGCTCTGTCGGAAACGTCGTACAAGCTGCGCGACACTTCTTCGGCGGCAAGTTCCTCGTAACGTATGCATTGTTGTCTGATGTATTGCGATATGCTCTTCATCTGCGTTTGTGCGTTAAGTTTGTCGACGGAAGTGCCGACGACTGCCACAAACACGGCAAGTATCAAGCCTATCAATATAAACGAGGCAATGTAGATAAGCCAGGATTTTGTTTCGTTAGTTTTCTTGTCCATAGTCAACTATATACATTTCGGGGTTCAGCCCGTAGCTTGTAATCAACTGTGTAATGTATCCGTTGTTTTTTAGCAAATACAATGTTTGGTTGATTTTTTCGATTACGTCTGCGTGTGTGCCTATCAAAAATGCTACGCCGACCTGCACTTCCAACAGCGGGTCGGGCAGAATTTTCAGTTTAGTAGAGTTTGTCTGCATGTAATTGTACAACACCAATTCGTGTCCCGCAACGGCGTCTACGTATCCGTTGTTTATCGCGGCAAAGGCGTACGAAATGTCGGAAAAGCAGTCAAGTCGTTTGAGATTTGGCACAGACGGATCTTTTTCGCCTGCTTCCGACGAAAATATTTCGTCGGGTTTGGTAGTGGATTGTACGGCAAGTCGTTTGCCTTCCAGGTCGGAAATAGCGTTAATGTCGCTGTCGAACGGTACGGCAACAACCTGTATGCTGTTCATGTAGGGCAACGTCCAGGAGTAGAGCGATTCTCTGCCGTTGATGGAAAAACAACCCCACAGGCAATCGATTTCGCCGTTTTCCAGCAGTGTTTTCTTCTCCGTCCATTCTATGTGTACAAACTTGGGCGTGTAGCCGATGTTGCGACAAATCTCTGTAGCAAGTTCGACGTCGATGCCTGCAAAGTTGCCGTCCTCGTCGCGGTAGACAAACGGCTCGTAGTAATCGCTGCCGATAACCAATTCGGGCAGCGTTTGTGTGTCGTTGTCGGACGTAGAGTTGTCTGCGCAACAGCACAACAACAGCATGCTCAGCAACAGCGCCGCTACCAAAGCAGCGGTCCTTTGTAAAAGATGTTTATTCATTGTGTTTCGTTTTGTCGACAATCTGTTTCAATTGGTAGGCAGATTCTTCCAAGCATTGCATTACAATGGGATTAAACGTGCCGCATTGTCCGTCGCATATCATTTGCATGGCTTGTTCGTGAGTGTAGGCGGGTTTGTAAGCGCGTTTTGATACCAATGCGTCGTACACGTCGCATATCGACACGACTTGCGCTACGACGGGGATGTCGTCGCCTTTCAGTCCGTCGGGGTAACCCTTGCCGTCAAACCGTTCGTGGTGGCTGCGGCAAATTACTTTGGCGTACTCTACAAGCGGTTCGTTGGCGTACACTTTGATGTTGTTTAGTATGGCTTCGCCAAGCACGGTGTGAGTTTTGATGATTTCAAATTCCTCTGCGGTCAGTTTGCCTTTTTTGTTTAGTATGGCGTGGTCGATTTGCGATTTGCCTATGTCGTGCAATGCTGCGGCAGTGGATATTGCGTATATATCTTGTTGAGTAAAGCCGCACCGAGGCGCTAGTTTGACAAGTTTTTCCAGCAACAACTCGGTAAAGCGCATCATATGTTCGGCGTGGTTGCCGTCGGTTTCGCTGCCGGGGGATTCCACAATGGAATTGAGTATTTCTAGAATCATCGAGCGGTTCTTTTCTTTGTTGCGCAACTCGCGTGAGATTTCCGAGGCAAGTTGCTTTTGCCGCTCGTACACCTTGACGGTGTTGGACACGCGTTTGTACACAACCTTGGCGTCAAACGGACGTATGATGTAGTCGGACACGCCTTTGTCGTATGCGGCGCGTATAGTTTCGCCCGATTCGTCGCCCGTAATGGCAATGACGGGTATCTCGCCGATGAGTGAATACCGGTTCATGTAGTCAAGCACGTCAAATCCGTTCATCTCGGGCATAATGATGTCCAGCAATATTGCCGAAATGTCGTTGCCGAGCAACTCGATCTTTTTGACGGCTTCTCTACCGTCGGAGGCTTGTACAATGCTGTATTCGCTTTGTAATATACCCGACAGTATTTCTCTGTTAAGTTCGGAGTCATCCACGACAAGCAAACGTTTCTTTTTCGAAACACGATTGTCGCCGTCGTTGCTACCGAAAGCGGTGTGATGCGATTGCATCTTCTTGGAGTAGTACATCAACTCGTCGGCATTTCTTACGCAATCTCGGATCACTTCGTTGTTGCACAGTTTGCCGCCTGCGCTTACCGACGGCTTGATTGCCGGGTAGTCGTCAATTACAATGCGCTTGACGGTTGCGGCTATGTCGTTCATGCAACGTTGAAATGCTTTGCCGCCGATACCCGACATCACCAGCAAAAATTCATCGCCGCCGTAGCGAATTACTTTGTCGTCGGAGCGAACGCAGGACTTGATTGCCGAGGCAACCGCCTTGATTACAATGTCGCCTATGTCGTGCCCGAACAGGTCGTTGTAGATCTTGAAGTCGTCAAGATCCAACATTGCAATTGCTCCGTTGAAGGTTTGGTTTGCCAGGTACTCTTCGTAGTAGCGACGATTGTACAAACCTGTCAATACGTCGGTGTAGGTCTTTTCAAAGTACTCGCCGAGACGTTCCGAATCCCTGTCCTCGTCGGCAAAGTCGACCACTATGTCTTGGTCAAATTTTTTTATCATTTCCAACACGCAGGGTTTGCCGTCTACTTCGCGGTAGTCGGCAATCACCTGAAACGTGCCTTCGGCGGTCTTTTCGATTTTGGTAAACTGTCCCTTTTCCGTCAATGCGCGATAACTGATGCAGTTACGGCAAGGAGATTGTCGTTTCCATACTTCGTAGCAGTCGCCGACGATGCGTTTGTTGGAGCAGTCGGTCGTTTGCGCACGGACTTCCCCTTCGGACAGTAATCTGACCGTGGAAAAGACATTGCGCAGGGTATTCATTTCGGCTTGAACTTGTTGTTCGGTCATGCTGACGATATTTTCCGACATGTTTCACCTTCCTAAACGCTATTATAACAAAAGTTGAAGAACTTTGCAATGCTTTTACGGCAGTCGGACAAGATTTGTAACGTTTTGCGCCGTTTGTCAGAATTGATATTGTTTTATCACGGGTGATTCGCCCGGTTGTTGCATGTTGCGCACTTCTATCAGCGACACAGTGTAGCCTGTCAGGTCGGTTGCTATTGTAATGCTGCCGAGGCTTGCCGCAAAGTACACGCCGTGAGTGGTGCGAACAACTTCCGTGCCGAAGCCGTCAAATGTCTTGTCGCCGATTACGCCGCCGTCGGTCAATGTGATCTGCCACATGTAGCGTGTTCCGCTGTGGCGGTGATCAACAACGCCGTCAACAAGTTGGCTGCTTTGCGCAAACGTAAGCGTGTTGCCGCTGTGAGTAAAGGTTTTTACCGATGCGGGGTACAGCGTAAAGGTCTGTTCGTTGCGGTGGTCGGTTGTGTCGGGGGTGACGTCGGCTGTAGGAGCAATGTTTCCGTAGGCGTGCGCCGTCGGTGTGTAGTTGTAGTTTGCTATGCTTGCAACAACGTCGGTAGCGGCGGTAATGCCAAATAGGTCGGTGTTGTAGGGCAACGTTACCACGACAACAAACTTTTCCGTCGTTGCGCCGTTGCGCATTGTAGCAGACATTGCAGTGCCGTTTTGCAAAGACAGGAAGTCGGCAAGCGTAATGCTGTTTTCCGCCGAGCCAAGCACTGCGCTGCCTGTCCATGCCGCCGAACCGTCCTTTTGGTAGAACAGACGCAAAGACGTTCCTTGCGGCAGCGACAGCGGTGCAAAACTAAACGTTACGTCGGCAAGATTACTCTTGTCGCTTGCGCCGTAGTTGACGTTGTATGTCAGTGTGTAAATGCCGTCGGTGTACAGCGCGGTGCCGTCGTATTTGACGTCGTCGCCGATGTTGAAGTCAAGACTGTCGGCATAAACCTTGACATAGATGTAGCCGCTGTTGTAATTTTCGATTGCTTCCGACGAAATGTAGTAGCCGTTGTTTTGACTGGCGGCAACAAATTTGTCGGTGATTTTTACATACGTGCCGTCTTTTTCGATTACAAACGCATCGAAGTGCGGTGTGCCTGCCCAGCCTGTCGGTGTTTCCGTTACAAAACCGAAACCGCTCTTGGAGTCCAACGGGATAAGCGGAGCTTCGTGCAGCAGCGACGACGACATGGAAGAAGTTACCGTTACGTTGTCGGGAGCTTCGACGGTGATGTTGTACGTCCAGCGCGCATAGAAACGCATTGTGCCGCTGACAACGGAATTTTCGTCACGGCACATATCGTCAAACGATTTGCCGTATGCCGACACGTCGCCTGCCTTGCTCAATGTGTAGAATCCGCGGAAGTCGTAGCCGTAGCGGTCTGCGACAAGAGCGTTTGTCCAAGCCGTAAACTCGCTTGTAACCACGTCGGCAAACCGCTCGCCTGCCGCCACCGTAGTGGAGAAGAAGTCGTTGTCGTTGTAGTTGGATATAAATACGAGTGAGTAAATTTTTCTGTACGTAACGGAAAATTGAACGCTTTGATTACTGCTTGCCGCCACGTAGTCTACAAAGTCGGCGCCTATGGTAAAGTCGTATTCGTATTGTTCGTCGGGGTCGGTGGTGTAGGTAAATTCAAACGAGCTTGTGCCAAATGTCACGGTGATTGAATTGGTGCCGAACACTGCCGTCGCCGTTGCGTCGCCTATCGTTACCGTTATTGTCGGGTACAGTCCGTAGCCGGGTTGCGGAGCAATGTCAAACAGAAAATTGCATGTCTTTACCATCTTGCGGTCAAACGAGCCGATTGCGCCCGAGTATGCAAAGGAGAATTTGACTTCGTCTTGCGCTTCTACAATGACGGTGGTTTCGACGGTGTTTTTAAGGTCGCGACATTTTACCGTGTACACACCGTTTGTCGCAACGGAAACCATGCCGTTTTCGGTAACGCCGTCACCGCTGTAGATTGTTTCTACCACGTAGGAACGAGGCGCGGTGTAGTAATACCGGAGCTGTGCGCTGAAACGTACCGCGTCGCCCGCCGTGTAGATGTAGTGGGTCACGCCGTTCTCGACACGTTCGTCAAGGGGCGGCGTTCCGCTTTCGGGGGTAATGGTTATGCCCGTAAGTAGGTTTGGGACAAATTCTACAATCACGCCGTACACCTGCGAACCGTAACTGCATTCCATCACAATGACGGTGTTTTCACGCACGTTGTCGTTGGCGTAGAAGTACATCGACTTCTTTGCGTCGCCCTGGTCATTGCTGTCGTACTCGAACCCGACATTGGCTCTGCCGTTGAATGCCGACACGTCGCATGCCGTGCCTTTCGCGTCAATAATGGCTCTTATACGTGACAGTTTCTCTTGTTCGGTCTTGTCAGTTGTATCGGAAGATTTTGCCGTCCCGATCGTTTCGTTGTCGGTAGATATGTCGTAAAACTTTATGTTTTGCGGCAGATAGTTTGCTCCTACGGGAAACACGAGCAATTTTTTGATTGTGTCGGGATTGCCGATGTTGCGGCGGAAGTAGACGTATTGCGTCGAGCTTGTGCCGGAGCCGTAAGTGTATTCGATGTACTCGTCGCACTCGGCGTTCTTTGCCGCAGTACCGTTCTCCGTTGTCAACAACAGTCCTGTACCGTTTTCCGTTGCGCTGTCCACCGTCACGGGGTAGCTGCACAACAAGTATTGCGTTCCGTCTATCGTGCAGTATGCTCCCACGTAGGTTATGCCTGCATTTTTGCCGACGACATTCAACCCGTCGGAGGAGATGTAAGCAATGTCGCTGTTGTGCGACTTGATTGTCATTGTGGAGCTTTGACTGTCCGTAATTGTCGAGTATACTCGCGCCTGACCGTTCTTTGCGATGTCAAGGTTGTTTGTGTAGGCGCCGTTTGCGGTTGTCAGGTACAGCGCACGAGAGTAGTCGGTGTTATTGTCGTCGCCGTACGCATTTGGCGTGCCGGCGGTTTCGTACACGAAGAAATTTTTTGCGGCTCCGCTGTCGTTTGTCACGATGTTGTTGCTTTGGGCAAGCGCAACAATGCCTCGTTTTATCGGTTTTGCCCCTTGCGCATTAAGCGAAGCGTTGGAGTAGCAGTAGGTGATGTATTCGGAACCGTTCTTGCCGCGTGCCGCAATGCCGCCTGCGTAGGCTTTACTTTGTTCGGATACGGCTTTTACTTCGGTATCCTGCGTCAGACAGTGGTCGACGTTGGAGCGTTGCATCAGTCCGACAATGCCGCCTGCGTAGGCGTTCGGAACAATGCTTGTCGATGTGATTGCAGAGTTTTTCACAATTGCGTAGGACAGTTGAGTGGTAGACGACCACCACATGCCTGCAACCACGCCGCCTGCGTAGGGCAACATTGTCTTTTCGCCGATTGCGTCTACAACGCAGTTGTTTACGTTGACTTTTGTAATTTTTTGCGTGCCGCCCTTGGGGTTGCCGAATACGCCTACTGCGCCGCCTACGTAGATGTCGTATGTGTCCTCTGTATTTTTCTTTTCGCAGTACGCCTTACCTGCAACGTGAACATTCTTCACGGTTGCGCCTTCCATAAGGGTCGTGTCGGCAACTTTTTCCATTTTCCACAGTGCGCCGACCAAGCCGCCTACGCTTGCCGTGTTGGGAGAGTTGGTCGAAGCAAAGTACACAACGGAGTTTTCCGTCGGGTCGCCGATAAGGTTGATGTCGCTCAGTTTTGTGTCGATCACCAACCCGAACATGCCGCCGATAATACCTTCGGTTTTAAGGTCACCGTCGTTGTTGTTGGCTCCGTTTTGCGTGCCGCTGACAAAGTATTCCGTAGGCTTGCCCGATTGGTGCACCGTGCCGTCGAATATCAACGACACATTGCTCATTGTCTTGTACCCCAGTACGTATCCTGCCGCGCCGCCTGCGCACACGTTGTTGCCCAGATTGCTTGTGTGGTTTATCGAATCGTATGAGTGGCACGCAGCCTCCACGTAGGAGTTGTCCGAGTAGTAAATCGTTGCGTTGTTTACCGTACCGCTTTGGATAGCATAATAACTGTTCACATTGTCGTAGTTGGTTATGGTGGTTTGTTCCGTACCGTAACCAAGCAATCTGCCGACAAAGCCGCCTGCGTTTATGTCGCCGATAGCGGTGGAACCGACTTCTCGGTAGGCGGTAATTCTGCCGTTGCCGATACGGAAGATGCCGTCGGCAAAGTCGGTACCGGTGTTTAGCCTTGACGAGAAACCGCCTGCGCACACGTTGTAGAATGTCGAGCCGACCTTACTTGACGTTACCGACTGCGTTGCCGTCACGGTGTAGTCGTATTTCGGAGATACAACGCCGAAGTCCATTTTGTTGTTTGTGATGCTTGTCAGCATAAAGCTGTTGTAACCGAACACGCCGCCTGCGTAGGCAGGTCCGACGCCGTTTTGTACCGCCGCAACGTCAACGGGACAGTCAAAGATGTACTTTGTGTCGCTTTCTTGCGCCACTTGCTGTACAACGTGTTGATCGCCGTCGCCGTACACGTAGCCTACCGCGCCGCCTGCATAAACGGGTGCCGACGAGTTGGCGTCCTGCGTACTTGCTTGTATCAACAATCTACCTTCGTTGTTGCTGCCCGAAGATGTGCCCGTGCGCATAAAGTTGATAGTGGAGATTGTTATTCCGATGTTGTCTGCCAATGCGGTGCCGTCGCTGTTGCCGCGGTTTACGATGCCTACAATGCCGCCTGCAATCGCCGCGGTAGTGCCGACGTTGTCGGGGTTTATGCTGCCTTTGGTCGTGGAATCGCTGTTGTTTACCACTGCGCTTACGGAGTAGTCCTCCTCGGCAAAGATAGTGACGTTACGTATCACGATGTCGCGCGGATCGGCGATTTCTTTGTATGTGTGTTTGCCAACTTCTACTACGCCGACAAAGCCACCGGCAATTGCCCGTCCCGCCTTGCTGCCGAGGGCGTTGGCAAGTACCAACGAACGTTCGCCGTCAATTGTAACGCCGTTTACGCCGGCATTTTGTAACACGCCTGCATATGCGCCGACAATTGCGCCTGCGCCGTCGCCGTAAGTTACGCCGGACACGTTGTTAAACGCGCCGTCGTAGCGTACGTCGCACCATGCCTCTACCGACGAAGAACAAATGCCGAATATTCCGCCGAGATACAGGTCGGCAAAACGGGTTTGTGCGCTGACCGAAACGGTGGATTCGATACCGTCAAACACGATGTTTTCGCCTGCCGTGCCTGCAACGCCGCCTGCGTTGACGTGGTCGACGTGGTTTATCGTTTCGGTGTTGTTCATGGTGTTAAGCCCGATAAAGCCTTGCAACCTGGCGTTGCGTACAAGGCAAGGATAGGTGCCGTCGCCGTAGATGTAGGCAAAGAAGCCGTAGTCTGCAATGTGCGTGCTGTTGTCGAAGGTAAATTCGTCGTTGACGTGGCTTGTACGTACCAGGTTTATCGTAGCAGTGTACCCGTCAAAGTCGAAACAACCGGCAAACGGCAATTTGCCGCGGAAACCGAGTCCGAAAAACTCGCTGCTGCTGATAAACAGGTTGGTACCCAAGCGGTAGTAGGCGCGGCTCATTTCTTCGGCGGTACGTCCTTCTGCGCCGAGCTGTGCAAAGTCGGCTTGGTCGGGCGTTGCCTCGGACAGGATACGTGCCAATGCCAACACGTCGGCTTCGCGGCTGAGTACGTAGGGATTGCCGAAGTACTTGCCTTTGTCCTCTGCGTACGGCTCTTTTGTTTCGACGGTGATGTCGATGTTGCCGTCGGCCGGCACGACAATGTCCGACGCTACCGCCGTGGTGTAGGTTGTGGACGCGGTGCCGCTTTTTATCGTCATACTGCTAAACAGTTTGCCTTCGTTTACCACCGTAACGGTGATTGTGCTGTTGGGCAATGCCATGTATTTTTTGCCGTCGTAGGCGACGTCGTTGCCGCTGACGTACACTTTGACGTCGGTGCCTTGCGGTACGTTTACGTTGGTGTATGCCGAGTAGGTCTTGCTTGTGCCGAAGATCAACGTAAGTATCGACAGACAACATATTGCCGCAAGGATGACAACTACTACGATTTTTTTGACGTTGTTTTTCATTTTGTCCGTCCTCCCGTTGTTTCGAATACTACGTTTTGTGCATTTACGCCCGACACTTTTTCCGTGTCGGTGCTGCCGTCGTCTATCGTTGCGGATATCGTTACCGAGCAACTTCCCTTTGTGTAAAAATACAAGTATATATCCGCACCCGCGCGTACACGTAAAGTGACCGTGTTTGCCGAGCGATCGAGTACGGCTTGTTTGCCGTACATTTCGGCGTATCGAGCGTAGTCAAACGCCACGTCGCCGTCAAGGGTAAATGTCACCTCTGCCATGTAGGACGCATTGGAGGTAATTGTGGTACCGCGCACAAAATCGATTGCCGACTTGAGGTTGACAATACCTCTGTCGTAACCGTTGTAGTCGTCAAAAGTCACGCCTACGGACAATCTTGCGGTAGTCGTGTTGACGGTAAACACCTGCAAATCTTGGTACGGAGTACTTGTTTCCAGCACGACGGACACTTGTTCTTCTTCGTCGGTCGGCATGGTGGCGGCATTTTTGCGTGTTATTTTCAGCAGTAGCAGACTGCTGTTTTGTGCGTTTGCTTTAAGCAACGTTGCGTCGCTTGTCTGATCCAGCGTGTTGTCGTACTCGTCGACGATTGTAATGTCGTAGTTTTGGCTTGCCGCGGTAACAGCGTAGTGCGCTCCCCATGCGTCTACGACAAATCCGTTGGTTATCTCGTCGTTTGTCGGTTCGCGTAAAGAGAATCGGACGTCGCGTTTGGAAATCTTGCCGTCGGCAAAGTTGGACACGGTTGTCGTAATGTATCCGACGGCTGCGCCGGTGGAGTCTGTGCGTATAACCGCCGTCTGACCGTCACCGTCATGAGATAAAACAAAGTCGGTGTATACGCCGACCAGTTCCTTTTTGTCCGATATTACAAATTTTGATACAGAAATGCAAGCGAAGGCAACCAGCATGCACAACGCTGCAAAAAGAAATATTAACTTTTTGGCGTTTCTCCCGTGCATCCGATTGCCTCCGTAGTGTAGTTTGGTTAGTTTTGCGTTTGTTCGCCTACGACCTGCACGTCAAAGTACAGTCGTGCGCCGGCGTA
Source organism: uncultured Clostridia bacterium (assembly GCA_934281515.1). Classification (GTDB taxonomy): domain Bacteria; phylum Bacillota; class Clostridia; order Christensenellales; family CAG-314; genus Fimimonas. The sequence goes on from CAKQXG010000030.1 coordinate 15,673, forward strand.
GTTATCCTTGTCGGAATTTTGTCTGGGCACCTTAAACCGTATGTGGTAGTGGTAGTCTTTGGTCGTGCTGTCCGCTGCCATCACAAGCCCCGTTTTGTTGGTGATTTTACTGTCGCTGTCCGTAACTACAAGCAGGCTGTTGCCCGTGTAGTCGATTTTGTCGTCCTGTTGTTGGGCGGACGGCTGTATTTGCGTTTCGCTGCCGTTTTCCGCACCGTGGTATATTTGCAACAGACCGCCGTCTCTTATGCCGGTGGTGTAGTTTGTCCACCCTGCAAAGTAGTCAACGCTGTTTTTGCCGTTGGCGTTTATCGTTTCCAACCGCACGCTGACGGACAGGACAACATTCAGGTTTACTTCGTTTTGACGTTTGCCGTCGACGCTTGTCACGGTAAAGTAGTACTCGATTTCGTCCTCCGGTTCCACATCGTACAACGTCAGTGTGTCGGCGTTTTTATCAAACGGTATAGAAATTTTTGTAGTTTGACCGTCGATTCGGCATTCGGTGCGGTACACCGAATTGACTTCTATGCGTGCCACGGCGTCGGCAATTTTGATGCTGTCCGTTTTCTTCTCGTAGTCGTCGTAGTAGCGTGCAAAGGTGATTGTGGCTCCGATTACGAAGATTGCCAGTAGCAACAGCAACACGACGGCAAACAACTTTATGCGCCTAGTCCTTGTTGTCATTTTGCATCTCCGTAATTTCCGTTGTTTCCGTGGTTTGCAGCGGTGCAAGTTGTTGATCGGGGCTGTCGGCAACGATTATCAACGCTACCACAACCGCCGCCACCGCCACAAGAAAAGCTATCCCTTGTCCCGTGCGCAGCCATTCGACAATTATGCCCAACTTGGGTATCCGACCTACCACCTTGCCTACGATTTGCGTTTTGTAGATGGGATCGGGGTCTTCGCTGTCGTTGGCGTCGCCCCTTGCGTAAAACTTGTTGCCTTCCGTGCGTACAATGCGGTGGGTTAC
>CAKQXG010000031.1 GCA_934281515.1 uncultured Clostridia bacterium
GGCTTAACGTGTTTGTCGGCGACAATGCGCAGGGCAAAACCAACCTTGTCGAAAGCGTCTATTTGTGTTGCATAGGCAAAAGTCCGCGTGTGGACAGGGACAAAGACCTTGTGCGTTGGGGCGAGCAGTCTGCCTACGTCAAATTGCGTTACAACTCCCGTTACGGCGACGGCGAAATTGCCGTCAAACTTAACACGGTGGGTAAAAAACAAATTGCCGTTGGCGGCGCACCGCTGACAAAAACGGCCGATCTACTCGGCAACCTCAACTGCGTGTACTTTTCGCCCAACGAGATACGCATAATCAGCAGTTCGCCTGCCGAGCGCAGACGTTTTTTGGACATCGATCTGTGCCAAACCGACAAAAACTACTTTTACAGCCTTGCACGGTTCAACAAAGCCTTGCTGCAACGCAACAACTTGCTCAAATCGGCCGCAACCATTGACGAAGTACGCGAAACAGTGTTTGTATGGGACAAACAAATCGCCGAAGAAGGCGCACAAGTGATTGCCAAACGTCGTCGCTTTTGCGACAAATTGAAGGACTATGCGCGGCGTTGCCACGAGAAGCTGACCGACGGCAAGGAAACCTTGTTTGTCGCCTACGTAACCCCGATAGAAGGCGAAACTGTTGCCGACATTGCCGCCGACTACCTTGCAAAACTGCAAGCCAACCTCGAACGCGACTTTGCCGCACGCCACACCACAACCGGTTGCCAACGCGACGACATAGTGTTGCGAGTCAACGATGTGGACGTACGTAACTTCGGCAGTCAGGGACAACAACGCACAACTGCCCTTGCGCTTAAACTGGGCGAATTGATGTTTTTCAAGGACATAATCGGCGAATACCCTGTGCTGTTGCTCGACGACGTGCTGAGCGAACTGGACGTGGAACGCCAACGCCGTTTGTTGACGTTTGACAGCAAACTGCAAATTTTGCTGACCACCGCCACCGAGTTGCCGCCCGAGATAGTCGGTATACCTTATGTCAAATACCGCATAACAAACGGCTTAGTAACAAAATAGTTTAGTTTGAAAATATGATTGTGGGGAGAAACCTTTTCGTCAAAAAGCGTTTCTCCCCACGCCGCTTTTCCCAAAGCTTCGGAAAGGGGAATTAAAGTAAAATTGTTGTAGATTTTTACATACGTATCGAAAAATCTTGTACAAAACGAGATTTGGAGTCATACTGTTTGACACTTGTTCTTTCGACTGGCGGAAACATAGACAACACAACAAACTCTGTTTCCATTTCACTGTTTTTCAAAATTTCTTTTCCGATTTACCCAAGAATTTTATTACTAATTTTGGTAAATCATAAAAACTTTAGTAAATCATAGTAAAAATTTTTGAAAAGATAGGGGTACGGGGAAGTAAGACTTTTTGAAAAAAGTTTTCCTTCCACCGCAATCTCTATTTTACCCCACAATCATCCCGCAACTATGTTTTTCAAAATAAATTCGTTTCCGCGCAAAAGGTAGGTATGCTCACTGCCGCAATGGGGGCATATCTTGCCGTATTGCACAGTGGGATACACCTGTTTGCAATCCTCACAAAATGTTTCCGCAGGGATACGCTCAACAATCAGTTCGGCATCCCTCATTACCGTTTCCTTGCTTACAGCCCACTTCCAGCAATCTTGCAGATAGTCGGGGATTACCGTCGACACTTCGCCGAGTTCTATCGTCACTGCCGCAACGTGTTCGACGTCGTTGTCGGCGGCAATCTTATTGACCGACTTGATTACGTGGAAAACAACTCCCAATTCGTGCATAAACCTTACCTTGCGTTACTTTTTCTTTTTCTTACCGACATTGTTTTTGTTGCCAAGTATCTTGAATCCGCGCTTGACAGCATACGGCAATATTGCGCCGAACTTCTTTTCCGCCACACGCATGGTGCTTGCTTCGGGCAAATCTCTGCGCAGGTGAATGGCGTCGAATGCGCACTTGGTTGTACAAATACCGCATCCGATACACTTGTTGCTGTCTACAATACTTGCTCCGCAGCCAAGGCAACGAGAAGTTTCTATATGCACTTGTTCTTCGGTCAGCATACCGTGCGTGTCGGCAAATCCCTTGCCGTCAAGTGTCGTGTCGCGTTTTTCGACTTGGCGAGGCGCATGGTCATAACTTTCCACGGATATGTCTGCCGTGTCCAGCTGCACAAACTCTCTGCGGTTGCGACCGATGGTCATATGTCCGTGTTGTACGTAGCGATGCAGGCTTTCCGCCGCCTCGTGTCCCTGCGCAATGGCGTCTATGGCAAATTTGGGTCCGGTGTACACGTCACCGCCGACAAAAATGTCGGGTTCCGCCGTTTGGTAGGTCAGCTTGTCCGCCTTGGGGTACTTGCCTCTGCCTACTAGTTCCACCTTGGTGCCGTCAAGCAAGTTGCCCCACTCGATGGATTGTCCTATGGCAAATATCACCTTGTCCGCAGACACAATGACGGTATCTTCTTCGTCGTAGACGGGCGCAAAGCTATGTTCTTCGTCATAAACGCGCGTGCAACGCTTAAACACTACCGCCGTCGCATTGCCGCTCTCGTCTGTCAACACCTGTTTGGGCCCCCAACCGTTGTTGACGACAACTCCGTCGGCTTGCGCTTCGGCAACTTCCTGTTTGGTGGCAGGCATTTCGTCGGGTTGTTCGAGGCACAACATAGTAACCTTTGTCGCTCCGCTACGTGCCGACACTCTCGCCGCATCGATAGCAACGTTGCCGCCGCCTACGACTACCACTTCGCCGCTCAACTTGCCCTGCATTTGTCCGCAATTGGCGTGTTTGAGAAACTCCACCGCAGTAGTAACGTTAGGCGCATTCTGTCCTTCAACGCCGGGCAGACGTCCGCCCTGACAACCGATTGCCACGTAAAACGCCTTGTAGCCCTGTTCACGAAGTTGGGCAACGGTAACGTCCTTACCCACTTCCACGCCAAGTTTGATGTCAACGCCCATTTCGCGCATGATGTCGATTTCGGCGTCAATAACCTTTTTGTCCAGCTTGTAACTAGGTATTCCGTATGTCAGCATGCCGCCCGCGCGGTCGTTTTTCTCAAATACCGTAGGATAGTAGCCCTTTTGCGCAAGGTAGAATGCACACGACAAGCCTGCGGGTCCGCCACCGATGACGGCAATCTTTTCCTTCCAACGTCCAAGGTTGCTTGCAACAACGATTTCCGGCACGAAACGATGTTCGGCATTGAGATCCTGCTCGGCAATAAACTTCTTTACTGCGTCGATGCTGACGGCCTTGTCGATAGTACCTCTCGTGCAAGCGTCCTCGCAACGTCGATTGCAGACACGTCCGCAAACGGCAGGGAATGGGTTTTCTCTCTTGATAAGTTCCAACGCCTCGCGATACTTACCTTCGGCAGCCTTTTTGAGATAACCCTGTACGGCGATGTGAGCAGGGCAAGCCGTCTTGCAAGGCGCGGTACCCGTCTCGTGGCAATTGATACGGTTGCGGTCGCGATAGTCCTCGCTCCACATATGTTCGCCCCAACTGTTGTTGTCGGGTAAGGGTTGCTTGGGATAGGTCACTTCCGTCCCGTCGGCGTGGCACAACTTTTGTCCGAGCTTTACCGCGCCTGCAGGGCAATACTCCACACAACGTCCGCACGCAACACACTTTGATTTGTCCACGTGTGCGATGTATGCGCTGCGCGACATATTGGGTGTGTTGAACAGTTGGCTGGTACGCAAAGCGTTGCATATGTTGAGATTGCAGTTGCAAATGGCAAAGATTTTGCCTTCGCCGTCGATGTTGGTGATCTGATGAACAAAACCGTTGTCCTCGGCGCGTTTCAAGATTTCCATCGCCTGTTCGTAGGTGATGTCTACGCCCTTACCCGTTTCGCGGCAGTAATCGGCCATATCGCCCACACCGATGCACCACAAATTGCAGTCGTCGGCGCAACCTTCGTCAAGCAATTTGCGTCCGTAGCGACAACTGCACATACTTGCGCCTATATGCCCTTCGTAGCGTTTGAGCCAGTAACTGATGTGTTCGATGTCTACCGATTGATTTTCCATAGCGATGGCTTTTTCCACGGGAATTACGTGCATACCTATGCCTGCGCCTCCCGGCGGCACCATTGCCGTCACGTGTTCGAGTGGCAAAAAGGTCATACGCTCGAAAAACATCGCCAACTCGGGGTGACGATCCATAAGCGCCTTGTTCATGTTGGTGTATTCCGCCGAACCGGGGACAAACAGCGGAATCCAGTACTCGCGGTCTTCCTTGTTGTAGGTGGTGCCGGGTACAGGTCCGTCCTTGGTGTATTTGTCGCCGTAGTCGTATTCCAACATACCCAGTTCGCCGAGTTTTTGCAGCAACGCGTCAAACTGTTCCTGCGGAGCTTGGTCGGTAACCTTGCCCAGCTTCAGCATATCGGCATACGGATAGTGTTTGCGCAACTTCATTGCAAGCATCAGGTCAAGGGCGGCTTCGCTTTGTTCGCGAGGCAATTCGTCCTCGAAAATGCACGCAAACCCCCAGTACTCCGGGTCGGCGGTCGTGATGCCGTGCAACTTGGCAGGAATACGATCGGTAATTTTGCGCACCAATTTCAACAATTTGGGGTTAGGATTGGCATCATTCATATGTTTCGGCACATATTTTTTGCTGATTTCGGGCATAGGTCGCTCCTTTGTATATTGATTTACTAAAATAAATGTCGTTCTGTTTTACCGATTGACGGCGTTGTCTGCAAGTTGCAAAATGTAGTCCGCAACCGAGTCCATACCCTCGCCCGTTTTGGCACACACGGGCAACACGACTGCATTGGGATTGCGCATGGCAATGTACTGCCGACACTTGTCCAAATCGAAGTCGAAGTAAGGCGCAACGTCGATTTTGTTGACCAACACTACGTCGCACACTTGGAAAATAAGCGGATATTTAAGCGGCTTGTCGTGTCCTTCCGGCACCGACAATATCATCATGTTGCACATTGCGCCCGTATCGAACTCCGCAGGGCAAACAAGATTGCCGACGTTTTCCAACACAACCAAGTCAAGGTCGTCCACGCCCAGCTCGGCAAGCCCTTGTCGAGTCATATCGGCATCCAGGTGACACATGCCGCCCGTGTGCAGTTGAATGCTTTTTACCCCCAACTCGGCAATGGTTTTGGCGTCGACGTCGCCGTCAATGTCAGCTTCCATCACGCCCACACGCAGTTTCGCGGCAAGCAACGGCAACAATCTGGTCAGCGTGGTTGTCTTACCGCTACCGGGGCTACTCATCAGGTTTATCAGAAACACGCCTTTGCTTTTCAGCTCGGCGCGTAATTTGTCCGCATCCTTGTCGTTGTCGGCAAAAACGCTTTGTTTGATGTCAATTATCCTTATTCTTTCCTTTTCGTCCATAACATCCTCCGAAACGGTATGTATTGCATTTATGACGCAAAATCCGAATTTTTCTGCCTGCACCGAGCGCTGTTTGTATACTGATAGTTTGTACGTAGTAATAGATTAACATACTTATAAACCGATGTCAATATCAAGTCGTTTTATTGCATATGAAATTTTGCAAATTTTTCACAAAATCGGGGTATTTTTCGTCACATTTCAGGGCAAAACAAAAGCGTTTGCGACAACATTGCGCTTCGGGCAACATTATCTGTACAAAATTTGAACAAATTGTAACAAATTGTCATTTTTCTATTGACAAATATATTTTTTTGTCGTAAAATGCAACTATGGTTATATAACACCCCGCCAACGATGAGATTTTTGGTCAGAAACCCGTTTGACGGAAAATAAATTATAAAGGAGAACAATACCATGCCCCCGAAAGCCAGATTTACGAAACAACACATCGCAGAAGTTGCATTCGACCTTGTACGCAAAGAAGGTTGGAATGCTTTGACGGCACGCAACCTCGGTAAACATTTGGGAAGCTCCTATTGCCCCATTTTTACCCTGTTTGACAACATGTCCGAAGTACAAAAGGCAGTGCTTAAGCAAGCCAAGGAACTGTACGCCGACTACATCAACGAAGGTCTCAAGCAAGAAGTTGCGTTTATCGGAGCAGGCAAGCAATTTGTCAAGTTTGCCAAGGACGAACCGCAACTGTACCAAGTACTGTTTATGCAAGCAGACAACACCACGGATATGGAGCACTACCTGCCCGACACACGCGAAACCTACCCCAAAGTGTTGGCTTCGCTGACCGAGCAATATGCCCTTACCGAAGAAAAAGCAAAGGAAGTTTACCTGCACCTTGCCGTGTACACTACAGGTATGGGTATGCTGTGCGCACGTAAAGTTTGCCTGTTTACCGACGAACAAATCGACGAGCTTCTTGCCGACATGTTCCACTATCTGTTGCACACCAACTAATTATGTACCGCATTGCCGTACAACGCGTGGCGCTTTCATACGTTGTGCGGCATTATCTGTACACTACCACATACGAGAGGTTAGACAATGTCTTTCAAACAGTTAAAGACCGTTTGGGGCGAGGCAATGTCCGACAAGCCTTTGCAGGAGTACCCTCGTCCGCAGTTGGTACGCACAAGCTACATCAATCTTAACGGTTGGTGGGACTACGCCATTACCAGGTCGGACGCAATGTCCCCACAATACGACGGGCGCATACTTGTGCCCTTTTCTCCAGAAAGTCAACTTTCGGGCGTCGGGCGTGTGCTGAAAAGCAAGGAACGCCTTTTTTATCATACAGTTTTTACTCTACCCAAGGGATTCAATAAGGGTATCGTGCTGCTGCACTTCGGTGCGGTAGATTGCATTGCCGACGTGTATGTAAACGAACAAAAGGTTGCACATCACGAAGGCGGCTACCTGCCGTTCAGCGCAGACATCACTCAAGCGTTGGTAGAGGATGGCGCAAACGAGCTTGTAGTAAAGGTTGTGGACTACACCGACACCAAGTACTACGCCAACGGCAAACAATCCACGCACCGCGGCGGAATGTGGTACACTCCTCAAAGCGGCATCTGGCAGACCGTGTGGCTGGAAAGCGTACCTACGGAATACATACGCGGTTTGCGCATCACGCCCGTATACGACGAAGCGCGCGTAATTGTGGAAGCCGACGTCAACTTCGACGAGCCGATAACCTACATAATAAAAGACGGCGAAACAGAGATTGCCAAGGTGGACGGCAAAGGCGCAGTATCGATAGACTTCCCCGGCAAACAGTTCAAGTCCTGGAGCCCCGAAAATCCGTTTTTGTACGACATTGTGGCAATTTCTCGCCGAGACAAAGTGACAAGCTACTTCGGCATGCGCAAATTCTCCTGCGAGACAGTAGGCAGGCACAAGCGACTGATGCTCAACAATCGTCCCTATTTCCACAACGGCGTGCTGGACCAAGGCTATTGGAGCGACGGACTGTACACTGCGCCGTCGGACGAAGCGTTGGTTGCCGACATCGCCCTGATGAAACGTCTGGGATTCAACATGTTGCGCAAACACATCAAGGTTGAGCCAGCACGTTGGTACTACCACTGCGACAGACTCGGTATGCTTGTGTGGCAAGACATGCCTAGCGGCGGCACCAAACAACACAAAATGTGGACGTTATACCTGCCCCACTTCGGTGTGTGGAAGATTGCCGACAAACATTACGCAATGTTTTCGCGCAGGAAGAAGGAAAGTAGGGATCTGTTTGAAAAAGAATACGCCGAGATGATTGCACATCTGTACAATTGTACGTGCGTTGCTATGTGGGTGCCCTTCAACGAAGCGTGGGGACAGTTTGACGCAAATCGAATTGCAGAGCTGACCAAACAACTTGACCCGACGCGTACCGTAGACCACGCAAGCGGTTGGCACGACCAGGGCGGCGGCGACATACACAGCCTGCACGTATACTTTAAACCCGTCAAATTGCCGCGCGACAAGCACGGACGGGTGACATGCCTGACAGAGTTTGGCGGATACAGCCTGCCGATTGACAATCACATGTTCAATCTTGACAATATTTACAGTTACCGCAAGTTTGACGACCCCGAAACATTCAATCAAGGCATTGCCGAGTTGTTTACACGAGATGTAATCGACCTGATTCCGCAAGGATTGTCGGCGTCGGTGTTTACGCAGTTGTCCGACGTGGAAGACGAAATAAACGGACTTGTGACGTACGACCGCAAAGTGCTGAAAGTGGACGAGGCGTTGATGCAGGGGTTGAATAAACAGATACGGATCACCAAAGAATGGCTATAGTGTGTGACGGCGTATAACTCCGACCACACGCACAACAGCGGCGGCACGGCACCTAACGTGCACGTCTAGGCGATATAGATATACCCTCGTGCCCACGGCAGTGCCCTGTTGTGGTCGGACTTCCAAGGGTGCGGGCACGGGTCGTGCACCCACTAGGCAAAGTTGGTTTGTATCACTAGTTTGGTGAAGCCATCAAAATCGATTGCGACCCAAAGTGAAAGCTCACCGCATCTAACAGACTTACGTTGGGGCGAGCATCCCCAACATCCCCCGCTAGGGCGCAAACCCCGACGCAGGTTCGTGGTTTGCGAAGGTAGTTACACACGGGCTTTACCTAGTGCGTCCACGTCAGGTGGCCCCTTGCGCATTGCGCCCTGCCGTGTCTATCTGCACCAATCTACGCCGTCACAGGGGGTAGATTTGTGTAGAGAAATACTCCTATCCGTCAACTGTTGCCACCATTCACCCCCGTCTACGCCGTCACAGCAAGTGAGAGTGACTGACGTCAGTGTATCCGCTCGCAAGCCTTCCCCCGAGGTGGGCAACCTAACGTTGACGTCTATGTGGGAATAGTCCCAAAGCTATGTATTTGCCATCTTTCTGTAATGTCATCCCGAGCAACGTCGAGGGATCTCCTGGAAAGGTTCCTTGTAATCACAAGCATTGATTGGCAATACACAGTGTATGTGCAAGCGGTCCCGTTCCCGGTGACCCTTCGACTGTCGCTCAGGGTGACATAATGGTACGTTGGCTGTACGTGGTGCGTCCACGTCAGGCGGCGTCAACGTTAGGTTGCAATGTCAGGTAGTGTGCAAAGTCGGCACAAGTTGAAAACACTTATTACAGCAATGTCAAAAAGTCGATAAAAGTCTATGACATATATCAAATTCAATCCAATAAATTCTTTTTACAAAAGCGTTGTCGGTGCCGTTCCGCAAGGCATGCGTTTCGGTATGCGGATACAAATCGGCAAGGTGGTTGCGCCGTCGGCGGTGACGTTGGTGGTGTTCGATCCCGACGGCGATTTCGTACGTCGCTATCCGATGATATGCGACAATTCGGGCGACGGCTTTGACAACTATGTTTGCGAAGTGTGCCTTGACAAAGGACTGTACAACTACTACTTTGTCATGGACGGCGTCACTTACGAGCACTATATCGGCATGGGTGAAGATCGGTTTCCTTGTCTGTTTTACGACAACGTTCGCCCGTGGCAATTGTCTGTGTACGACAAGCGGTACGAAACGCTGACATGGCTAAACAAAGGCGTGATGTATCAGATTATGCTTGACCGCTTTGCTGCCAGCGGCAAGGCAGTGCCGAACGAGGACAAAATCATGCGCCCTTGGGGCGAGCAACCCTATTTCCGTGACGAAAACGGCGTTGTGCTCAATCGCGATTTCTTCGGCGGAGACTTGCAGGGACTTACAAACAAACTGTCCTATTTGGCAGCTTTAAACGTCAAAACTGTCTATTTAAACCCTGTTTTTCGTGCGTACAGCAACCACAAATACGATACCGAGGACTACGAGCAAATCGACCCGATGTTCGGTACCGAGCAGGACTTCGAAGAATTGTGTAAGCAGGCGGAACACCTGGGTATACACATTGTACTTGACGGTGTGTTTAATCACGTAGGCAGCAGCAGTAAGTACTTCAACCGAGATGGCAAGTACGGCGCGGGCGGCGCATACAACGACACAAACAGTAAGTATCGCAATTGGTTCTACTTCCACCCCGACAATACCTACGACTGCTGGTGGAACTTCCGTACACTTCCACGTATCAATGCTCGCAGTAAGGGTGCGCAAAAATATTTTTGCGACAAAAACGGTATTGTGCGCAGATGGATACGTCATGGCGCAAGCGGTTGGCGACTGGATGTCGTGGACGAAATAGAGGACTGCATGCTTGACAAAATCGTTGCCGCTGCCAAGTCGGAAAATCCCCAAGCCGTCATTATCGGCGAAGTATGGGAGGACGCCAGCAACAAGGTGGACTACGGCAAACGTCGCCATTATCTCGATGGTAGTCAACTCGACTCGGTGATGAATTACCCCTTGATGAACGGCATTATTCATTTTGTGCGGTACGGTGACGAACGACCGCTCGCCGTGACGATATTCGACATTGTCAACAACTATCCGCTGTATGTGCGCAACAACCTGATGAACATTCTCGGCACGCACGACACGACGCGTATTCTTACCGCCCTTGCAGGCGACGGCGTGGACAACGCTTCCAAGGAAGTTATGTCTCGCACGCGACTATCCGACGAACAGTATCGCCGAGGTTGCAACATGCTACGCAGTGCGGCGGTGTTACAGTACACACTGTTCGGTTTTCCGTCGGTGTACTACGGCGACGAAGTGGGCATGGAGGGTTACCGTGACCCGTTCTGCCGAGGTTGTTACCCGTGGGGTAAGGAAAACAAACTGTTGCTCGATTTTTATCGCAGGCTTGGCGAATTGCGCAAGCTACCCGTATTTGCCGACGGCGACTTTAACCAGATTGTGGCAGACAGGGGCGTGTATGCCTTCCGTCGTACGGACATTGCCACTCAAACGGAAGTTGTCGTTGCCGTCAATCGTAGCGGCGCGGAGTACAAACTGTATTTGGGCGACACCTATCTGGACTTGCTGACAGGGCGTTTGTACAAAGATTGGTGCGAAGTCGAGCCTTGCGGTTACGTTATATTGAAAAGAATTTAGCCAAACAATTTTGCAACAAACGAAAAGCCATGGAGGTGCTTTATGCAAAACTACGACATAGTAATCATCGGCGCAGGTCCGGGCGGAATCTATGCCGCCTACGAGCTTGCCGACAGCGGCAAAAAAATAGCCGTATTCGAAGCAGGGCATGCCCTTGCCAAGCGCAGGTGCCCGATTGACGGGGTAAAGGTCAAGAATTGTATCGGTTGTCCGACATGTTCCATCATGAGCGGTTTCGGCGGCGCGGGTGCATTTTCCGACGGCAAGTATAACATCACAAACGACTTCGGCGGCAGTTTGTATCGCTATGTCGGCAAGGAAACCGCCACCGACCTTATGCGCTATGTCGACGACATCAATATGCGTTTCGGCGGAGAACACGCCAGAATGTACAGCACGGCAGGCACTCGTTTTGCCAAGATTTGCATGCAAAACAAGCTTAATTTGCTCAATGCCGAAGTGCGCCACCTGGGTACCGACATCAACTACGTGGTGTTGCAAAATCTGTACAACTACATGAAGGACAAAATCGACTTTTTCTTCGACACGCCGGTCACCGACATCGACAAAACCGACAACGGCTTTGTGGTGCACGCTGCCAAGGAACAGTATACATGCAAGCAGTGTATTGTGTCCGTCGGGCGCAGTGGCAGCAAGTGGAGCGAACAAGTCTGCAAAAAGTTGGACATTGCCACGCGCAGTAACCGCGTAGACATCGGTGTACGTGTAGAGTTGCGACAGGAAATATTCAGCCATCTTACAGACGAATTGTACGAAAGCAAGATCGTTTACCGCACGGAGAAGTTCGAGGACAACGTGCGTACTTTCTGCATGAATCCGCGCGGAATTGTCGTTACCGAAAACACCAACGGCATTGTCACCGTCAACGGACATAGTTTCAGCGACGACGGCAAACGTACCGATAACACCAACTTTGCATTGCTTGTCGCCAAGGAGTTCAGCGAACCATTTAAGGACAGTAACGGCTACGGCGAAAGCATTGCCCGTCTGTCTAACATGTTGGGCGGCGGCGTGTTGGTGCAACGCTTCGGTGACCTTATTCGCGGCCGCAGAAGTACACCCAAACGCATTGAAGAAGGTAATGTGGTACCTACGCTTAAAGCCACTCCGGGAGACCTGTCCCTGGCACTGCCCAAGCGTATACTTGATGGTATAATAGAAATGATCTACGCCCTTGACAAAATTGCCCCCGGTACGGCAAACGACGACACATTGCTCTACGGCGTGGAAGTAAAGTTTTACAATATGGAAGTTGCCATCGACAATAACCTAGAAACCAAGTACAAGGGCTTGTATATGATCGGCGACGGCAGCGGCGTAACGCACAGTCTGTCGCATGCCTCCGCCAGCGGCGTATATGTTGCAAGACAAATTCTTGCAGGCGAGTAAAAGCCCGAAATCAATGTATTTTTAAGTTTTTTGCTACACAATATTGACATAACAACCGACGGGCAAAACGTTTGTCGGCACTTATGTCGGGAGCGTAGGACATGAAGATACTTATTGTAGACGACGAAAAACAACTTACATCGGCATTGAAACTGTTACTCAAAAAGAAAGGTTTCGACTGTGACTGCGTGTACAACGGCGAGGACGCATTGGAATATGCTCTTACCGACGTGTACGACGCCATTGTGTTGGATTGGATGTTGCCCAAATTGTCGGGCGTGGAAGTGTTGGAACGCTTGCGTGCCAAGGGCAAAAGTACACCCGTAATCATGCTTACTGCCAAGGGCGAAGTCGCCGACAAAATCAACGGACTGAACAGCGGTGCCGACGACTATCTTGCCAAACCCTTCAACAGTGACGAGCTTGTTGCGCGTATATACGCCATTACACGGCGCAAGGGCGACTACGTAGGCAAGCAAATTACGCTAGGCGATTTAACGCTTGACTGCGAAACGCACACGCTGTCTGCCAACGGGCAGACAATGAAGCTTGGCACCAAGGAGTTTCAAGTATTGGAGATGCTGATGAAAAACCCCGAACGCGTGTTCCCAAAGGAGCTGATTATAGAAAAGATTTGGGGTTACGACAGTGAGGCGGAGTACAACAACGTGGAAGTGTACGTGTCGTTTATTCGTCGCAAACTGACGGCACTGCATAGCAACGTCGGCATCAAGTCGATACGCAACACCGGCTACACCGCGGAGGTGAACAAGTGATACGCAAAACGCGAATAAGCTTTGTGGTCGTCACAATGACTTTGCTTGCCGCCGTTATTGTGTTTTTTGTAGGCACTACGATATTTATCAACTATCGCACAAGCCGTAGCGAGACGGAATTTGCCTTGCAAAAAATGTTACACAAACCGACCGACCTTGGCGGTAAGCAACCTCAACCGGATGACATACCCGACAGTCGACAACGCTCGGCAACATTTGTTTGCGTTGTGTCTGATAGTGGCGTGTATGTACAAGACGACACTCTGTCGGGCAGTTTGTTTGCCGACAGCGCCGAGGCAGAACAATTTGTCGGGCAAATTGTGGTGGACGGCGTATTGAAAAACGCCACCAGACACGATGACGGCACTTACTCGGGACGATGCGACAACCTTTACTTTATGATGGATATCACCGACAGCGGCGCGGTACGTACCGTTGTTATCGATCGCACGCTGGAAGAGCAAATGCTGACAAATACCACGCTTACGTTGACTATTTTGTCTGTGGTGGCGCTAGTTGCTATTTTTGTCATCGTGTGGGTGTTGTCCTACCGCGTGGTCAAGCCTGTTGCCGATGCCTTTGACAAGCAACGCAGGTTTGTATCCGACGCGTCACACGAGCTTAAAACCCCCGTAACAATCATCCGCGCCAATGCCGAAGCGTTGCAAAGCGAACAAAGCGGCTCGGAATGGGCGGACAACATTTTGTCGCAAACCGACCGTTTGACCCATCTTGTGGAAGAAATGCTGACCCTTGCCCGTCTGGAAGAGAAACAGGTTGTCAAACAGCACGTAGATGTTTCGACGGCAGTCGAGACAGCCTCTCTGGAGTTTGAAACGCTTGCATACGAGCGCGGCAAACAACTAACGGTAAACGTTGACCAAGGCGTGCAGCTGTACGCCGACCCTGACGACGTAAAGCGAGTTGTAAGTTTGCTGTTGGACAATGCCGTCAAGTACGGCGATACCTTTGTTAATGTAGGCTTTACGCGCGCGCAACACGGCGGTAAGCTGGTTGTGACAAACGACGGTTGCCAGGTGCCTGCCGAACACAAAGATAAGCTGTTTGAGCGTTTCTACCGCGAGGACACCTCGCGCACACGCGACACGGGCGGCAGCGGACTTGGTTTATCGACAGTCAAAGCTTTGTGCGACCGCAACAAATGGCGTGTAAGTATAGATTGCGTACAAGGCGGCAATATGACCGTGACGGTGGAAATGAACTGAAAACAGGTAATACAAATCAACTCCCTTCGACGTAGCAAAACGTTGCAGGGAGTTTTTTTGTCGTGCCGTAAAATAAATAAACAGTTGGTGGATTTTGTCGCAAAACAGATATCGACAAACTTCGACCGCATTCGTACAAACCCGTAGGCAAAAGTTTTGTCGAACGGGTTTCTGTTTGCGGCGGTGTGTGCTACAATGGTTTAAGTGCGTAGGACGAGACAAAATCTACGTATGCAAGCAGTAAAATAGTTGGCTGCTTGCACGGGTTTGGATAAAACGGTTTGTTGCAAACCTCATTGCAATTGTCGTTCGGTAAGAGGATAAACAGGGATATGGCAAGAAAAATTGTTGTTACAAGCGGCAAAGGCGGTGTCGGTAAAACAACCGTCTGCGCCAACATCGGCATTGCTTTGGCTCGACAAAACAAGCGTGTGTTGTTGATGGACCTTGACATAGGGTTAAACAACCTTGACGTAGTGATGAATGTCGAAGGCAAGGCAGTGTACGACCTGGTTGATGTGGTCGAGTGTCGGTGTCGTCCGCAGCAGGCACTTGTGCGCGACGAGGAAGAGCCGACGTTGTACGTTATGGGCAGTTGTCACACCAGCCGCCGCCAAATTACGCCCGATGCCGTCAACAAAGTGATTGACAGAGTCAGCGCAAGTTTCGACTACATTTTTGTCGATTGCCCGGCAGGGATAGACAGCGGATTTCGGCGTGCCGTCAACTGCGCCGACGAGGCAATCGTAGTGGTTACGCCACATTTGTCCAGCGTGCGTGACGCCGACAAAACTGTCAAGTATCTTACCGACTGTATGTCATACGTAGGTGTTGTGGTCAATCGTGTACGCGGCGATTTGATTGTAGGCGGCGAGATGCTGTCTGCGTTTGAAGTGTTTAGTTTGCTTGGTGCAACTCCGCTTGGGGTACTGCCCGAACTTGACGAAGTAAACTGCGGTACACGTCGCAACAAGATTGCAAAACCGTTTGATGTGCTTGCAAACAATTTGCAAAACGGCACCAAAATTATGTATGATTGCGTGTCGCCTTACCGCGGATTGTTTGGACTGCTGCGGCGCAAAATGAAACGAAACAAGTAGGTCGATACGGTACGACATCGGCTTGAAAAGGCAACTTTCGGTATCGAAACGACGGGCAACCGCCAAAAAATATGGGTGACAATATGCAACTGTACGAACGTGCAAAAAGTATGATACTTGCCGACAAATTCGGATTGCTTAGCAGCGACTTCGGCGAGCGGCTAGGCAAACTGCTTGCCGACTACGTAATTTACGACAGCGTCGTGGTGGAGACGGAGCAGGGCGCAAGCGATAATATGTTGATTACGGTATCCGTCAAAAAAATTCGTCCGCTCGGACGTCCGCAAAACTAAAACGACGGAATACTTGACGGCGCAGGCAAGTATACTGTATAGACAGCAATGTCGGCGGCTGATTTGTTTTGTGCAAACTATTGTCGCGCGGCATTGACAAAACCCCGGGAGGTAAAAGGTATGAAATTTGACGGTGTGGAAAGCGTTGTGTGCGACGGCGAAGAAAACGATTGGCTGGACGTCACTTATCACGAGCGCAAGTATGTGGCAGAACAGAAACCCGCGCGCAAAAACTTGTGGCGCAGTATTGCGCTTAAGTGGAAAATAGTTGCGGCTGTGTGCTTGTGCGTGTTGGCATTCGGCGCGGTGTTGTTGTTCGACGGCGGCTTCCGCGAAGGCGTATTTACTACGGCAAAAAACGCTTACTCGGCAGTGGCTTCTATTTTTGATAAGAAACAGGATACCGTCGGCAGCAAAATCGACATACCGTGCAATGTGCAACTTGTAGAC